>CAYNVK010000290.1:0-5182 GCA_964400395.1 uncultured Lentimicrobiaceae bacterium
TTCCATCATCCTGAGTGTATATCCACTTACCATCCCTGATGAGCACCGGATATACATTGTATTTTTCGGGATCGAGAAAATTCTTAACCTGTGCAGCACTGGCGATAGAAACTTCATATTCGCCTGAGTCGCCACCCATAAACAAAACAATATTGGATTTTATCATTTTAAAGGCATTTAAAATATACATCAACCATTGAGCAATTCACGAACCATTCATTTAACCAGTCACAGCAGGCAGCAGTAAACCGGAAAACGGGCTCTAAAAGATTTTTCTTTCAAAAAAACCAGGCAAAAGTAGAGCTAAGTTTTATTCTCAGTTAAGTTTTTAAGCCTAAATCAGGAGGCAAAGTTAAAGAACCTTTAAATATCAACACAGCTCAGTAAATTTATATCTTTGCAAAAAACAATATTTTCGGTTGCCCGAAGTTTATATTTCGGGACACATCACCAACACTACAGGGCAAAGAAGCGTATGAACTTTATACAATTTATCACAACCCGGCGGTTTTTAAAACATCTCGCATATTCCTTATTGCTGTTTATTGCAATTGCCTGGATTACGCTTACCATCCTAAAGCTTTACACGCGTCACGACCAGGTAGCTGTAACCCCTGATTATGTTGGGCTTACGATGGACCAGATTGACGAACTTGAATCGAGCAAAGATTTTGACCTTGTTGTGGTTGACTCAATTTATGACTATACCAAAAAACCGGGGAGTGTTATTTCGCAGGATCCGGCACCGGCAACAAAGGTAAAACCCGGGCGTGCCATTTACCTGTCGCTTGTTTCGTTTATGCCCGAACAGGTCAGTATGCCCGAACTGGTAGACCTTTCGTTACGACGGGCAAAGGCGCTTCTGCAAACATATGGACTGAAATTGGGCCGTATAAGTGTTGTACCCGATATTGCTGAAAATGCTGTATTAAAAGTTTCCATCAACGGGCGCACTGTTAAGCCAGGTACCCAGATCAGTAAAGGCTCGGTAGTTGATTTGGTGGTAGGTTCGGGAACCGGTAGTGGCCAACCAGCCATCCCATTCCTGATCGGGAAAACACGCGAATCGGCCTTGCTCGAACTCTCAAGACTTGGATTTGAGGTTGGAAGTGAAAGTTATTCAAGCGACTGCGACAGCACCAATGCACTGGTTTATGAACAAGACCCGGTGTATGTTTACGGCAAGCACGTAGTTGCCGGTACTGTTTTCAATCTCACATATAAAGCAGGAAATGAGCTGAATTTCGAAGAATACATCAGGAATCTTGTGATTGATACCATTCCCGCGGAAACACCGCTTCCCTAATCCGCATGTTGATGATAAAAAATATTATTGCCACAGGAATAATCGTCCTTATCGGGATAGCAGCCTCTGCCCAGGAGATGCTGACTACGCCCCTTTTTAACCCATTAGTGACACAGCAAGCCATTTTAAAAAGTGCTTCATCGGTTACACCGGGAGCCATTACACTTCCATTTTACGATGATTTTTCGGTAAATACAGTGTATCCCTCACCCGCTAAATGGACCGATCGTTTTGCATTTGTGAATACCGATTTTGCAAAATACCCGCCCAGTATAGGCGTGGTTACGCTTGATGCACTCGACGACAAAGGGACTTTATACCCGGGAGCAGGACAGTTTCAATTTCAGGCTGACTATCTCACATCATTACCACTGAGGCTCGATTCCATTTTTTCGGCCGAAAAAAGAGCCTTGAGCCGGGGAGATTCCATCTACCTGAGCTTTTACTACCAGCCCCAGGGACGAACTATCAGTCCACCCTCAGGCAGCGATTCACTCATCCTTGAATTTCATTCGCCAGGCGACAGCATTGAAGAATCTACTACTGCCGGAGTAGTTAAAGTTCCCCGCTGGACCAAAAGATGGTCGACCAACGGTGGAGTACAGGTTGACACCTTTGCCAGAATAAACCACAATTACTTTAAAAGGGTGATGATCCCGATAACCAGGGTTATCGACAGCACTTTGTATTATAAAAACGGGTTCCAGTTCCGGTTCCGGAATCTTGCCAAACTTTCGGGCAATTCACAACCCGACTGGCGTTCGAACGGAAGCCATTGGAATATTGATGTGGTATATCTTAATTACGGTCGCCAATTGCTCGATACCGTGATGGAAGACGTAGCATTTGCAGATATTGCACCCTCAATGCTTAAAAATTACGAATCAATGCCTTACAGGCAATATGCGAAGAACTTTGATAACGAAATGAAGGACACCCTGTCCATGTCTATTGCCAACCTCGACAATAAGAACAGGAACCGTACGTACCGCTACAACATTACCAAAAGCAGCATTGCGATGCCAATCGCTGTATATGACGGTGAGCCTTACACCATTGCACCTTATGCTACCGATGGATATGTAACTTATGGACCCTGGGCCAAACCACCTGTAAATGTGTTTTTCCCTGTGTCAGATGACCAAAAGATTGTTTTCCACATTACCCATACCCTGTCCAGCGATCCAAATCCCTTGTACCGATCGAATGATACCATACGCTTCGACCAGCTGTTCAGCAATTATTATGCTTACGATAACGGAACATCCGAAGCCGGCATTGGCATAAACGGCTCACCAGGGTCGTATGCCGTGCAGTTTAAGCTCAACGAAAATGACACAATGCGGGGTATGATGATCTATTTTAATCCCGTTGTTGGTGGGGCCAACCAAAAATTCATCGACCTGCAGGTATGGAATGATGCAAACGGAAAACCTAACCAGGTTATAAAAACGCTGGGCGGGGTAACACCTGTATACACAAGCACTGCCAATGAATTTAACTCTTACTGGTTCGATAGCCCGCTGATTATTGACCAGGCCTCATTCCCGGGCTTACGGTTTTACATTGGCTGGACGCAGGCTGATGTAGAGAACCTGAATGTTGGCTTCGACAGGTATAAAGATAGCCAGACCAAACGGTTTTATAATGTGAATGGTACCTGGCAAATGAGCGACCCTGCCAACTACGGCAGCCTGATGATGCGTCCGATCATAGGCCCGGCTAACCCGGTGGGAATAATTAAACCCGTTGCTGCTGAACGCCTGGCTATACAACCCAATCCGGTAACTGATGGTAATCTGATTATCAGGTTACCCCAATCGTGGCTTGACAACCCAAGGGGGAAAGTGGAATTTACCATTCTTTCAGCCACGGGCAGCCAGGTAATGACAGGTGGTTATACAGAACTTGTGAATGTCAGCTCGCTTACACCTGGATTTTACATTTTGGTTCTCAATAATGCCACAAATGGTTTAAAAGCCAGCGGCAAATTCATTATCCGGTAGTTGAAACCGGAACTGCTAACAAAATATGATAGAAGAAGAATTAGAAGATAATTCGGTATCAGCCGAAGAGAATGATTTATACGAACATTTCAGGTTTGAGGTCGATAAAGGCCAGGCCATGTTGCGTATAGATAAATTCCTGATGGGACGCATACAGAATGCGTCGCGCAATAAGATTCAGAATGCAGCGCATGCAGGCAACATCCTGGTAAACGAAAAGCCGGTGAAACCCAATTACCGCGTAAAACCACTGGATGTTATTTCGATTGTATTGGCATACCCGCCCCGGGAAACGGAAATTTTACCCGAGAATATTCCTCTCAACGTGGTGTACGAAGATGATGATGTGCTTGTGATCAATAAAGCTGCCGGCATGGTTGTTCATCCTGCCCATGGCAACTATACCGGAACCCTGGTAAACGCGCTGGCATACCGCTTCAAGGAAGAGGGAATAGTTACCGAAACCGGTCCATACCTGGTGCATCGTATTGATAAGGATACCAGCGGGCTGCTGCTCGTTGCAAAAAACGAACTTGCTCAAAGCATACTGGCACGTGGTTTTTTCGAACATAAAGTCGACCGGAAATACCTGGCGCTGGTATGGGGCGATTTTAAGGAGGAAGAAGGAACTGTTAACGGGCATATCGGAAGGTGCCTGCGCGACAGGCTGGTGATGGATGTATTTCCTGACGGCAGCCATGGCAAAGAAGCCATTACCCACTACCGCGTGATACGCAGGTTTCATTACATTACCCTAATTGAATGTACCCTCGAAACAGGCCGTACTCACCAGATCAGGGCCCATATGCAGCATATCGGCCATACACTTTTCAACGATGCACGATATGGCGGCGACCAGGTGCTGAAGGGGACTACATTTACCAAATACAAACAGTTTATTCAGAATTGTTTTGAAGCCTGCCCCAGGCAAGCCCTTCATGCACAATCGCTTGGTTTTATGCACCCGGGCAGTGGCAAAAAAATGTATTTTGAAACCGAACTTCCCGATGATATGAAAGCTGTTATTGAAAAATGGGAACGATATGTTATTAAGATTGATCCCGATGAAGAAACAGACTGACGATTAATATCAGGAAAAACTAAAAAAGGCTGTCACTAATTAACGACAGCCTTTTTCATTTTATACAATAAGCAATTTACCGGTCGAAAGTGTAACGGATACCAAGCTGGCTTTGGATAAAGAAACTCGTTCCTCCAACCAGGTTAATACCAGGCCTTATATCAAGCGACAATGCCAGGGGAATATCTGGTTTCCATTCAATACCGATAACGCCGTCAACACCAAGAAAAAACTCGCTATCGTGCGTTTCTCCGGCATCGTAATGGTTATCATTCCACGAGCCGATATGTGCTCCCGGGCCATAATACCACTGAAACTGGTCCCTGTATTCATTTAATCCGCCCAGGTCGTTAAAAGAGTTATGTATTTCGTACATGGCTGTGATGTTGGTATAGTCGTGCCAAAATCCCAGTGTAAAATCGAAAGCTTTGTTACCATCACTAAACACTTTAACTGACAAGCCTGAGGGTGAACCAATTGCCGCGCCGATGCCCCATTTATACTGTGCATTCGCTGTAAAAGTTGTAAGTGCTATTACACAAACAAAAAGTAGTTTTTTCATAAAATTTAAA
This sequence comes from uncultured Lentimicrobiaceae bacterium, assembly GCA_964400395.1. GTDB lineage: Bacteria > Bacteroidota > Bacteroidia > Bacteroidales > UBA4417 > UBA4417. Next base: position 4,966 of record CAYNVK010000290.1, read on the forward strand.
TTAATTCGGTTTTTGGTTTTCTTAAAATTCCTGGTAAGTTCTACCTGATAACGTAAATTCACTCCCGTATTATACAACGACAGGAGTTTTTTTTCAGCAACTAAAACACGAAAATGATGTCTGAGCCTTGTTTACACGAAGGAAAATTATCAGGAGTTGATTATATTATACAATGAGTCGCGCTCAGCCGGCACCCTGCCTGCTTTTGTGATCAGCA
>CAYNVK010000291.1:0-5123 GCA_964400395.1 uncultured Lentimicrobiaceae bacterium
AGGTAGGTAAATTTTTTCTTCAACCCGGTTCCTTCAACGTGGGCCGAAGCGCCCAGCAAACTGGCGGTAGCAGAAGCCGCAAAAGAAGTGGGCCGTTTGTACTTGATATCAAGCACACTCGAAAGTTTATCGCCATAACGGGCTTCGAACCCCCCGGCCGAAAACAGCACGGAGGAAACCAGGTCGCTGTTCAGGAAACTCATGCCTTCCTGCTGGCTCGATCGCACCAGGAAAGGACGATATATCTCAATGTCATTTACATAAACCAGGTTTTCGTCGTAATTGCCACCTCGTACCGAATACTGCGAGCTGAGTTCGTTGTTCGAAACCACGCCCGGCATAGTTTTGAGCAAGGCTTCGATGCCGCCGCTGGCCGAAGGCAAAACTGCTGCTGTACGTGGGTCAATCCGGGTAAGATTCGAGTTACGCACTTGCCGGTCCTGCACAACTACCCTTTCGAGTTCGGTTGCAACGGAAAAAATCGTCCGGTTAACCCTCAATTTTTCGCCGGCATTAACTTTTACAAAGGCGGTATCCGTTTTATACCCGACAAATGAGAAAAGAATTCTGACCTCTTTGGCGGCAGGAATCTGCAGGCTGTAGCTGCCATCAGCCGCAGTGGTTGTTCCGCCCGGGAATCCGGAAATGCTCACGTTAACAAGTTCAACCGCCTGGCCTTTTGCGTCAGTAACTTTACCCGATATCATGGCAGACTGCTGTGCATAAGTCCCATAGCCGGATAGCAACAGCAATAATGTTACGAGCAATTCCGAATAAAACGACCGAAAATTTCGTGGTTTCAAAATCAGGCAGGGATTGATATTTTAACGACTGTAATACTGGGTTTCTCCAACAAAGAAACGTATGTTCTGCGAAAGTAGTATAAATAAAGGAATTGAAAAACTCCGAAATGGAGTTCGCAGGTGATATTTCGGATGTGCGGGGAAATGCAGCATGGTTAGCTGAACCAGCCGAACAGGTGTTTCCTAATATTTTTTCTTGAAATCACCCCTTTTCCAGGCCTGAATAAATTTTGCCCATGCAATTGGATTCAGCAAGTTGTTAGGCATGGTTTGCCCCCTGTAATACAATTTATCGGCCTGGGCGCTCATATAGTTGTGGTAACTCTGCCCGGGTGTAAATCCATAGCGTTCAGGATCGTAGTTGCGGCCGTAAATTTCGCGCATTTCCATATAAGCCAGGTTGCGGCGCGCAATTTCGATATCGTCGTCAGGGATTTTAAGCGTTAGGAAAGCATGCCTGAACTGTTCCTTGCTGGGCCAGGGGTATATTACAGTTTCGGTAAGCATAATGGTATCCGACGACATCACTTGTATAAGCGAATACCGGTTTTGGGTAAGCGTATCAGGAATGCGGAACAAGCCTGATTTATAGCCTACTGCCGAAAAGGAAACAATGTCGTTTTTGTGCACTACCAGCGAGAAGAATCCCCAATAATCGGTTGTTGTACCTCTTCCTGTTTTTGCAACGGATATGTTGGCAAAAGGCACAGGCCGTAAACTGTCGGCAGTAACCACAACGCCCGAAAACTGCACAAGGTCATCGTATCGCTGTGGGTAGGCTTTAAATGCTACTAGCGACAACAGAAAAAGCAGAAGTGTGGGAATGCTGGCTTTCATGAATTGCAAAGATATTTCTTTTCTGTTGCCTGCGAAAGCAAAGCCGGCCGGTTTTCAAAAAATATGTTAAAGCACATTTGTTGTAATCAACAAAAAAAGCTGTCACCCAAAAGGGAAACAGCTCTGGCAATATTCATTACAAATGTCTACTTGTTGATAAGAAAACCTTTTTCGCGGGCTTCTTTCAGACATGCAGTAATACCGTTTTTGTTGATATTACGCAATGCTGTAGTCGAAACTTTCAGCGTAATCCACTTGTCTTCTTCAGGAATATAGAATTTCTTGGTTTGAAGATTTGGGTAAAACCTGCGTTTGGTTTTAATATTTGAATGGGAAACTGAGTTTCCTACAATCATTTTCTTTCCGGTTAATTCGCAAACTCTTGACATAGTTTTAGGCTTTTCAAAATGGAGTGCAAAGGTCTGTATAAATTTGTAAATATCAAAACATTCTGAAAAAAATCTTTAAGAATGTTTAGGCCGCTGCAAAATGAAGTATTGATATCGGTTTATCATTTTGATAAGCAGTGTTTTATGTAAAATATTTCTGGCGTAGCTTTCCTCATTAACTATATGAATCGGGAACGTGTCGTTCGGAAATGTGGTGTTCGCTTAATTCCTGAGCCAGCGACAAGCGTTCTGCACTGTTTTGATTATTCAGCCAGTTTAGCCCGCAACATATTGAGTGCCGCAACGGATGCCTTGCGGATGTTACGCCCGCGATGATCTCCAAAGAGAAACTTCTGTGCTACCGTTTCGGTAGGTGTTGCAATGGCTATCCAGGTGGTGCCAACCGGTTTTTCGGGGGTTCCTCCGCCTGGTCCGGCAATGCCCGAAACGGCAATGGCATAATCGGTTGCAAATTGCCTGCGTGCGCCCCGGGCCATGTGAAGTACTGTTTGCTCGCTTACGGCTCCGTTTTCGGCCAGCACCTGCTGTGGCACGCCCAGCAGTTGTTCTTTAATTTCGTTGGCATAAGCTACTACCGATCCCTTGAAATAGTCGGAACTTCCGGCAATGCTGGTGATGAGTTGTGCAATATTTCCTCCGGTGCAGCTCTCGGCAGTTGAAAGGGTCATCCCTTTTTTGCGGAGCAGGTCGCCAACTACTGATTCGATGGTATCATTATCGTATCCGAAAATAAATTTGCCTGCAAGCGGGAACAGTTCATTTTCCGCCTTTTGTATGGCCTGTTGAAGTAAACTCCGGTCGGTTCCCGAAGCCGTAAGCCTTAGCCTTACCATGCCAGGTTGCGGAAGGTAGGCCAGTTTGATAAACGGAGGCAGTGCATCTTCCCAGGGCTCAATCAATGCTGCAAGGAACGACTCGCCAACTCCTTCGGTAAGTATGGTACGATGGATGATAACCTGGTTGAGCTTGTCCATCAGCCGGGGAATAATTTCTTCCTCCATTATGGCTTTCATTTCGAAGGGCACTCCCGGCATCGACACATAAATGCAGCCTTCATATTCGAACCACATACCTGGTGCGGTGCCGTTGGGATTGGGAATTACCGTGCAGTTGGCCGGCACCATTGCCTGCAGCCTGTTGAGTTCGGTTACCGCCACGCCGCGTGCCGAAAAAAGTTTTTCTACATTTTTATAGGCAGCTTCGCTGAACACCAGCGATGTATCGAAATATTTGCAAAGTGTTTGCTTGGTGATATCATCCTTGGTGGGGCCTAATCCGCCGGTAATCAGGATCAGTTTTGCCCGGCTGCCTGCCTCCCGGAGGGTTGTGAGTATGTGTTGCTGGTTGTCGGATATACTCGTGATCTGGTGCACTTTGATTCCCACGAGGTTCAGTTGCTCGGCCATCCAGGCCGAATTGGTATCAATTACCTGCCCGATAAGCAGTTCGTCGCCAATGGTTATTATTTCTGCAAGCATATTCTGGTTTCCTGGTTGGGTTATGAAAAAATGGACATCCCGCTGTCAGCTTTCGGTATGATTGACATAACGGGTATGGGCGACAAGCGGATAAATTCCTGGGCGTGCGATCCTACAAAATACTCTACAATCCCGATTTCCTGTTGTGTTAAAATCAGGATCATGTCGATATCTTCCTGTTTTACTGCATAATCGAGAATGGCTGGTACCAGGGTGTCTTCATCATCATTGCTTTCGACCACGGCAAAAGAGGCTTTGATGCCTGAAGCCGAAATGGTTTCGACAAGGGTTTGCCCGCTTTGATGGAGTGATTCAATCATTTCGGGGTCATTCTTTTTCCACACGGCTGTAACTACCTTAACGCCTGCGCCATAAATTTTTGCAATTTCAATGCATTTGGTCACTTTTTGCGTGGTTTCTTTAGTGAAGTCAACCGGTAAAAGGATATTGCGGCAACCGTTGAATTTATGATCGGTATTGTAAGTTATTACCGGGCACATGGCTGAACGCACCACTTTTGATGCATTTGCTCCAATGCGAAGATCATGCTCCTCGAATTCCTCAGAGCTGTGGGTGCCCATAATAATATAGTCGGCCTTAATTTCCTGGGCTACTTCCGCAATTTTTGAATAAATGCGTCCTTTTTCCACCCGGTAAGTTACTTTGAGCCCCGACATCAGTGACGATTTACCGGCAAGTTCTGCCAGTTTTTCATCGATCTTCGAAATGAGCTCGTTATGCTGATCTTTACTGAACAAGCTGGCCAGTATACCCGATTGTTCGTGAACATATAACATGATAATCTCCGCGTCGATTTTGCGGGCCAGGTTATACGATTGCTGCAGGGCCAGCAGAGATTGTTTCTGAAAATCGATTGGAATGAGTATTTTCTTCATCACTTCACTGATTTGTTTACTTTTGTCTGCAAAAATACCAGTTTACTTATTCATACGCTAATTATGGCACCAATAGCTGAATCCGAACTTATCCTGAATCCCGACGGAAGTGTTTACCACCTGCATCTGCGCCCCGAAAATATTGCCGATACCATTATTGTGGTCGGCGATCCTGGCCGCGTAAAAGAAATTTCGAAATATTTTGACAAGATTGATTTTACGGTACAGAACCGTGAGATTTTTACGCATACCGGATCCATCGGCAACAAACGTCTTACGGTGCTTTCCACCGGCATGGGTACCGATAATCTCGATATTGTTATTAATGAGCTTGATGCAGTTGTAAATATTGACCTGCAGTCGCGCGAACCCCGCGAAAAGCACACAAAACTGAATATTATCAGGCTGGGCACCGCCGGGGCACTTCAGGCTGACATACAACCCGGCGATTTCGTTGCGTCTACCTACGGCATGGGCATGGATGGCCTGTTATATTTTTATGAAAAAGGGAAAAGTATTATGGACGCTGAGCTGGCCAAGGCATTCGTAAAACATGTAAACTGGGATGCCAATCTCCCGGGGATTTATGCAGTACCTTGTTCAAAGGGTTTGATGGAAACGGTAGGAAAGGATTTGGTACATGGGCTTACGCTGACAGCACCCGGGTTTTATGGACCGCAGGGACGCGAACTCAGGCTG
>CAYNVK010000292.1:0-2923 GCA_964400395.1 uncultured Lentimicrobiaceae bacterium
TGCCTTTCGTGAAAATTTTGCGCTGCTTGCATTATTACTTTCCAACGCTTGCTTCTGGAATTTTGAAAAATATTCCCCGATGATCAGTTGCATTTTAGCTTCGTTGGTATAATCAGCAGTTTTTCCGGCTCCGGTATTATTCAATATTTCAGCCGCATCTCCGTCTTCAGGTCCTATGCTGAGTATCGGTCTCCCTGAACCCAGGTATTCGAAAACTTTTCCCGTAAGGATCCCTTTTGCATTGGGAGTATTGTTGATGAGAAGCAACAGCACCTGCGACCTCTGAATTTCCTGCATCACCTCCCGGTGTGGCATGTATTCAATCCGTACAAAGTTATTGGTTAAGCCATTCGCTTCTATGTCCCTGAGTACTTCAATATCAACTTTGCCTACCAGTTTTATGCGCATGGCAGCTGCAAATGCTTGGTTCGACTTAACCATTGACGAAAGCACTCTCCAAAGGCCTGTCGGGTTCCGCGATGCATTGATGCTTCCAATGTGCGAAATAGTGAATTGCTCATCCAGTTGACCCAAGGGCAGGGGGGCAATATCCGTTTCGTCGAAACCATTGGTTACCAGGTTGTAATCCCGGTCTACAAGGGTTTTAAACTCATCAACCATATCCCTGCTTACCACGGTAACTGCGGTTGCTTCCGAAAGTACTTTTTTCTCAAGCATGCGATGCTTCCTGTCAGCCAGGGATGTAAGCTTCAGCTGGTGGTAAAAGTCTATACCCGTCCAGGGATCCCGGAAATCAGCCAGCCAGGGGATATGCAGCTTTTGATGTACTTTTAAAGCAACCAGGTGCATGGAGTGTGGCGGTCCGGTTGATACAATAGCATCAACCGGGTTTTCAGCCAGGTATTTTATCAGAAACCTGGCTGATGGCCTGATCCAGAAGCAACGGGCATCGGGGATAAAAAAATTCCCCCTCAGCCATACTGCGATGTCTTCTGCCAGGCCAGGTTTTTCTTTCTCTTTCAGGAATCCGGCATTTACTTTATCGCTCTTTTTCATGCCTACAAAGCTTTTGTATGCCATGTAGGGCTCAATGATCGGGCGTTTTATGATTGTAATTCCTGCCGGAATATCACTTTCCAGCGAATGGTCAACCGCCGGTGCCTCCGGGTTTTTGGGCGTATAAATAACCGGCTCCCAGCCAAAGTCGCGTAGGTATTTGCTGAATTTAAGCCACCGCTGAACACCTGCACCCCCGCTTGGAGGCCAGTAATATGTGATGATCAGTACGCGGCGAAGACCCTTTGTGCTCATCAATTGCTGGTTAAGCTTTGCTGATGCTTTTACGTTTACGTTGAATCATAAATCCTGCAGTTCCAAGGGCAATCAGCACCAGGATAATAGATGAAGCATAAGAAATTTTTTCTCCAACTTTATACACCCTGGGCTCGAATTTGAACTCGATAACATGGCTACCTGCAGGTACAATCATGGCGCGAAGCACATAATCAGCCCTGAAATAGGGCGACGGTTTGCCATCGATATATGCGTTCCAGCCTTTATCATAATATATCTCGGAGAATACCGCCAGCTGTTCCTTGCTTGCTGATGATTTGTAGGTTAGTGCGTTGGGCTTATAATCAGTGAGCGCGATGGTTGCTAACGAATCCTTGGTGATAAAATGACCGCTTACCTGTTGTTCAAAACGTTTGTCGATCACAGCGGTTTCGTGAGGCACAAAAGCATTGAGCGCATTGATTTCTTCATCGGCATTGTTAACTATGTGTGTATTGTTCACAAACCATGCATTGCCCATGGCCTGGAAGTTGATCTGCATCTGCGGTTGGCCTCCGTTTTCGTCAGGTACTATAAAATATTTGGTATTCAGCATGTTGTATACACTCATGTTGCCTTTTGCCAGGTGATGATCTATCAATTCCTGGTATCTGCGCAATTTGGCTCCATGATATCCACCGAGTGATTTGTGGAAATACGAGGTGCTTGCATCGGCAAATGGATTGCCAACAGTTTGGTTAAAAACCCTGAAATTAGGATCCTTATCTTTCATGATTATCTGGTCTGCTGCGGTTGGTTCGAAAGGAACAGCGGCAACGCTTTTGCGAACAAAGCTTTCGCTGTTCAGGTAGCGGCGGTTCACGGTCCACATATCAAAAAGTACGAGCAGAATTAACGCGGAGAAAAATAAAGTCTTCTTCAGTTTTTGGTTTATCATGGCCCAGGTTAAAGCGCCTGCAAGCAGAATAAACATGAGCGACCTGAATGCATCGGCAGTCAGAATGGCTGCACGGTCCAGCCGTATTGCTGTCATCATCCAGTCGGGGAAATACGATTTATATTGTTCGTCAGTGGGTGAAACGAAGTCGAAAATAGCACTCCCGGCTAAAGCGAATATTAAACAGATGCCCCCGGTGATTCCTAATGCATAATACAGGTATTTTACCAGCTTTTTCCGGTCAGCGTCGGTCGCTAAAATTTTCTGTAAGCCCAATATAGCAAGCAGCGGGATGCAGAGTTCTGCCATCACCAGGGTCATGGATACTGCCCTGAATTTGTTATACCCCGGAACGTAGTGCATAAAGAAATTGGTAAACGGCATAAAGTTCTTGCCCCAGGCCAATAAAATGGAGAGAATGGTTGCTGCCAGCAGCCACCAGCGGTATTTATTATCTACAGCAAATAAGGCAAATACAAACAGGAACATAACAATGGCCCCTATATAAACAGGTCCGGCTACCCCCGGTTGGGTGCCCCAGTACATTGGAAGCGCTTTAATAACTTTTTTAGCCTGGTTATCATCAATGCCTTGTGCTCTCAATGCTTTATATGAGTTTGATGATTCGGAAACTGCGCCTTGCGACGATCCCCCGTTGAAATTTGGGATCAGCAGTGTAAATGTTTCCAGTTTACCATAGCTCCAGCCAGTGGCATAATCTTTATCTAAACC
>CAYNVK010000292.1:3023-5119 GCA_964400395.1 uncultured Lentimicrobiaceae bacterium
TAAATGTTTCCAGTTTACCATAGCTCCAGCCAGTGGCATAATCTTTATCTAAACCACTGGTACGGTTCGATTTTTCGGTAGTCAGTTCTGTTTTTCCCCTGATGGTTTCCTTACCATATTCGTAAGTAGCCCAGAGGTTAGTGATATTGGTTGCAACGGCAAACATTGAAGCAATCATCAAAACACCAGTAGCTTTTGCAAACGAAGGAAGTTGCTTTCCACGTATGCTGTTTACAAGTTCGGTGATTACAAAAACACCGGCTATCAGCATCAGGTAATAGGTAATCTGCAAATGGTTTGTCAGCAGTTCGAGCGAGAGCGCAATAGCAGCCATTATTCCGCCTGCCAGGTAGCGGCCACGATATGTGAGTATTATTCCGGCTAATACTGGTGCCATATACCCGATTGCATGGGCTTTACTGTTATGCCCTGCTTCGAAAATGATAAAAAGGTACGACGAAAATGCAAATGCAATAGCACCTGCCACTGCCAGCCATTTATCTACTTTCAGAACCAAAAGCAATATGAAGAATCCAATCATATACAGGAATACCATTCCTGCAGGCTGAGGCAGGTACAGCTGCATTGCCTGGTCGAGGTACCGTAATATATTGCCTTTGTACTGAACCGATATTTGGTAAGCCGGCATGCCGCCAAACATACTGTTGGTCCACAGGGCTTCTTCCCCCGTTTTGTCGCGGAAATCAGAAATCTCCTTCGACATGCCTTTAAATTGCGTTATATCTGACTGTTTCAACACTTTACCTTCGAGCAACGGGCTGAAATAGGTTAACGCTATAAAAACAAAAATTGCAATGGCTGCCAGGTAGGGGAGAGCCTGTTTGAAACTGATTTGCTTCATTTGAAAGTAACTTTTAGTTTTGGTACTGTTTTAAATTTGCAATATGCTTATTTGATTTCTTCGTAATCCACATAATCGGCATCGGAAGGGTTGTGCGATTTTGCTTTTTCCTTGTCAACGTAGGTGATTGAAATTTCTCCTTCTTTTTTTTGTTCCTGAAAATCCTGCTGCCGCTGTTGTTGTTCAGTAAACTGTTTCTGTATGTTGCTTACATAATTTTTCATTACCGATGGCAGTATGTATCGCATCACGAATGAGAATATGGCATACACGATTAAAACAACCAGGACAAGCCGCAGCAATCCGGCTAATGAAGCTTCGCAAATAATAGGATTCATCGCTTATTTAAAAGAGGGGCTAAATTACTGTTTTTTCCTGAATTGAAACCTATCCGGAATCAATAATGCATCATTGTTCGAAATCAGAAAACGGATCCTGAAAATATACGATGTATAGGTTATAAAAAGAAAAGGAGGCAGGCTTGGCAGCCTCCTCCGAAATGCGTTTTGAACTATATACGCTGTTGAACGTAACAGCAAATGACAGAAAAGAATTATTTTCCTTCGTCGGAAACTGTTAATTTTTTTCTTCCACGAGCCCTGCGTGCAGCTAAAACCCTGCGTCCGTTAACAGTTGACATTCTTTGTCTGAATCCGTGTTTGTTTTTTCTCTTCCTTACTGATGGCTGGAAAGTCCTCTTCATGATTGGTCGTTTTTAGGGGTGCAAAGGTATGAATTGTATCCAAATATCCAAATGGTTTCGAAAAAAAAATCCCTGCCCGCTGTTTTTTTCTTACGGGCAGGGTGTTTTTCGTGTATTACAGAAGCTCAAACTTATTTCAGTGGAGCATCTTTTAAGGTGTTAACCAGGTAGTTCCAGAATTTTTCAACGGATGCAATGTTTACTTTTTCATCCGGCGAATGCGGGTACTTAATGGTTGGCCCGAATGAAATCATATCCCAGTTTGGATAAACACCACCTAACAAACCACATTCCAGGCCGGCATGTATAGCTTTGATTTCAGGAATACGTCCGTACAATTTCTGGTACACTTCCTGCATCGTAATCAGGATGGCCGATTTCATATTGGGTTTCCAGCCGGGATAAGTTCCATCTAATACTACATCAGCACCGGCAAGTTCAAATACATCCTTTATCATGCCGCCAAGATCTTGCTGGGCTGTATCAATCGAGCTGCGTAACAGGCACTGAATGTATATTTTACCGTCAACA
>CAYNVK010000293.1:0-5115 GCA_964400395.1 uncultured Lentimicrobiaceae bacterium
CGGTTTGCACAAGAGCAGCTACAAGGTATTGCCCAAAAATCCGGATAATCAGATAGTAACTGATTGAAAAACTGCGCCATGCAGTACTTAAACCAAAAATAACCCCTGTTTAAAATCAAACAAGGGTTATTTCATGATGGTTAATTAACAATGGATAATTCTGCTATCGGGTAACCTGATGAAGCAAATTGTTACATCATTTATTTGATAAACAACAGCTCCCGGTATTTCGGCAACGGCCATAATTCGTCATCCACAAGCAATTCGAGCTTGTCGACATGATACCTGATTTTTTCGAAAAATGGAAGCACTTCCTGGTTGTAAACCCTGGCTTTTTCGGCAGTATCGTCAACTTTATTAGCAATTTTACGCTTATCGATCATCTCTGCAACCAGTTGCCGGACAATTGAAATATGTTCCGAAATTTCCTTGATATTCTGCATCTGGCTGTTCGATAGTTTAACAAACGTCTTGATATCAAGTACTTCTTTCAGGCCTTTCACATTTTCAACCAAGGTATTCTGGTAGCGTATTGCAGTGGGAATAATATGGTTATGTGATAAATCGCCAATAATTCTCGATTCAATCTGTATTTTCTTGATGTAATTTTCAAGGTCAATCTCATATCGCGCCAGCACTTCGCGTTTGGTAAGCACATCATGCGATTCGAACATCCGGATCACTTCTTCGCTGGTCATTATTTTCAAAGCGTCAGGCGTTGAAGAAACATTGGACAGACCGCGTTTGGCAGCTTCCTCAATCCATTCGTCGCCATAGCTGTTGCCTTCGAACCTGATGCGTTTTGACTCTTTAATATATCGCCTGAGGATGCTGTAAATTGCATCTTCTTTATTTGCACCCTTTTCAACCAGGGCATCTACGTCGTTGCGGAAAACCCGCAATTGTTCGGCCAGGGCAAGGTTGAGGGCTATCATAGGTTTGGCGCAATTAGCTGAAGATCCTACAGCCCTGAATTCGAATTTATTGCCTGTAAATGCAAAAGGCGAAGTGCGGTTCCTATCGGTATTGTCGAGGAAAATTTCAGGTATCTTTGGAAGGTTTACCGAAAACTCCTCAACAGTGTCTTCGGCCGGGTTGATGTTAGCACCGCTTTTCTCAATCTCATCAAGCATCTGCGATAGCTGCGAACCAATAAATACCGACATAATTGCAGGCGGTGCTTCGTGCGCCCCGAGCCTGAGGTCGTTTCCGGCCGAAGCAACCACCGATCGGATCAGGCCCGAATGCGAATCAACAGCTTTAATGATGTTAACAAGGAAAGTTAAAAAACGCAGGTTTGCCTTTGGTGTTTTGCCCGGCGAAAGCAGGTTCTCGCCTGTATTGGTCATGAGCGACCAGTTATTGTGTTTTCCTGAGCCATTGATGCCCTGGTAGGGTTTTTCGTGCAACAACAGGGTAAGATGGTGACGTTTGGCAACTTTTTCGAGAATATGCATCAGCAGCTGGTTATGGTCAACCGCTATATTTGCTTCTTCGAATACAGGTGCACATTCGTATTGGCTGGGGGCAACTTCGTTATGTCGTGTTTTTACCGGTATTCCAAGCCTGTGGGCCTCGAACTCGAACTCGCGCATAAAATCCATCACACTCTCCGGAATAGTGCCAAAATAATGGTCAGAGAGCTGCTGGTCTTTGGCTGATGCATGTCCGAAAAGCGTGCGACCGCTTAACGCCATGTCGGGCCTGGCATGATAAATAGCGGTATCAACCAGGAAATATTCCTGCTCCCAACCCAGCGTAGCAACAACTTTTGAAGTGTTGCGATCGAAATACCTGCAAACTGCTGTTGCCTCCCTGTCGAGCGAATGTAATGCTTTGAGCATAGGGGTTTTATAGTCGAGAGCTTCGCCGGTGTATGATATAAAAATGGTTGGGATGCACAGGGTGTCGTCCATAATAAAGGCCGTAGATGTCGGGTCCCAGGCCGTGTATCCGCGTGCCTCGAAAGTGTTACGGATGCCACCGCTCGGGAAGCTTGAAGCATCGGGCTCCTGCTGAATCAGCTCGCCCGCGCCAAAATTCTCAATGGCCCTGCCTTCGGTTGTAGGCAAAAGGAATGAATCATGTTTTTCGGCTGTGGCCCCGGTTAACGGATGAAACCAATGGGTATAATGGGTAGCGCCTTTCGAAATGGCCCACGATTTTATGGCAGTTGCAACCTGGTCGGCAATGCGCCTGTCAATTTTTTCGCCTTTGTTAATTACATTCTGCAGTTGCTGGAATGCTTCTTTCGAAAGGTACTGGCGCATAACAGCCTGGTTAAAAGTGTTATCACCAAAATAATCGGATACTTTGCCATGCATTTCAATGGACCGCTTTGGGCGCGAAATGGCTAATTCGAGGGCTTTAAACCGGATGTTCGACATAGGTATTGCTGATTAGATTTCTTTTTGGCAAAAATACCCAATTATCAATGCGGGTGCAGGCTCCTGCAGAGTTTTTTTACAAATTTACCAGCAAGGGATTATTTCCGGATCCTGATCACAAAAAGCCCGATAAAAGTAAACAGCCCGTTCACGATAAGCAGCTCGAAACCAAACACGTAACCGAACAAGAGTGTTTTTGAATACTCACTCAGCAAAAAGCATAAAACCGGAGAACTTAATGCAACCCAGGGAACATATTTATCTTTCACCTGTAACCGGGTGAAAAGTCCGAAGGCATACATTCCCAGCAACGGCCCATAGGTATAACCGGCTACCGTGAAGAGCTTGTCAATAACTGCCCTGTCGTTAATAGCCCTGAAAAGCACAATTACCAGCAGCAGAAGCAATGCAAAAGCAATATGAACTTTATACCTGAGCCGTTTTTTCTGGTCTTCAGTAAGATCGCTGCGTTTGTTTAATCCGAGAATATCAATAGAAAATGATGTGGTCAGCGAGGTAAGTGCACCATCGGCACTGGGATAGGCCGCTGAAATCAAACCGATTATAAATACCAGTCCAGCCAACGGACCAAGATATTTTATAGCAATCATGGGGAAAAGATCATCCGTTCGGGTGGGTAATTCAATTCCATGCGTTGTGGAATAGATGTACAAAACGGCACCCAGGAACAGGAACATCAGGTTTACAAACACCAGCACTATGCTGAAAGTGAACATGTTTTTCTGTGCTTCACCTATATTGCGGCAACTGAGGTTTTTCTGCATCATTTCCTGGTCGAGGCCTGTCATTACAATGGCTATAAACGCCCCGCTGATAATCTGCTTCAGGAAAAACTGCTTGCTGTGCCAGTCGGTAACCACTATTTTTGAATAATCGCTTCCCCAAACAGTTGAAAACAGGTGTTTTAAATCGAAATGAAGGTCCTTGCTGATCAGGTAAATAGAAAGTCCAACTGCCAGCAGCATAAAAGTGGTTTGCAGGGTATCAGTCCAGATTATGGTTTTTATACCGCCTTTAAGTGTATAAAGAATGATGAGCGCAATAAAAATGCTGACAGTTACAAAAAAAGGAATATTCCAGGCATCGAATACAAATACCTGTAATACATTTACAACCAGGAACATCCGGAATGAAGCCCCTATGGTTCGCGAAAGCAGGAAGAAAAATGCTCCTGATTTATACGACCAGAATCCAAAACGCTGTTCGAGGTAGGTATAGATGGAAGTAAGGTTCAGCCTGTAATACAACGGCATCAGCACTGTGGCAATCACGGTGTAACCAAACAGGTAACCCACCACAACCAGCATGTAACTGAATTGGGTTGAACCAACATAGCCCGGCACCGACATAAATGTAACTCCAGAAAGCGAAGCGCCTATCATTCCATAAGCAACCACATACCAGGGTGATGATTTGTTGCCAATAAAAAAGGATTCGCTGTTGGCCTTACGGGTGGTTATCCAGGTAACCACAAACAACAAAATAGTGTAGGCTAAAAAACTGAGGAATATGAGTGTTGGAGTCAAAGCTTTCAGTTTATTAAAAAGTTAATTAACAGGATTATGCAGTTAGCTATCTGCAAATTTTATTTAAGTTCGTACACGCAGGTATTCAGCAAATGATAACAGATCGGGAAAAGTATAATCCAGCATGTCGATAGCTTTTGATGCGGCCGTTTTATCATCGCCAATGAGCACAGTTTTCATACCCAGCCGGTGGCCAAAAAGTATGTCGTTGTAAGTATCACCGGCCATAATGCTTTTATTGAAGCGTATGGATGGAAACTGTTTTCTGGCTTTTAATCCCAGGCCAACAGCAGGCTTGCGTGTAAAACTGTTTGTATTTTTCAGATCGGGGCTGTAAAAAACGGCATCAATTCTTCCCCCTTTGGCCGAAATGGTTGCCAGCATTTTATCATGAACCAGTTTCAGATCATTTACAGTCATCAGTCCGCGCCCTATCCCCTGCTGGTTGGTTACAACAACAATGGTTTCGAACAGGTTGGCAAATATCGCAAGCGCTTCTGTTACTCCGGGAATCAGTTCAAATTCACCAGGGTGTTTTACATAATCGTCGGGCAGGCGTTGGTTTATCACGCCATCGCGGTCGAGGAACAAGGTCCAGTTTTTATCTATGAGCAGCTTTTTCATTTCACCCTGTTTTGTGCCGGAACCAGTGTTTGTGCCTTTTCCAGGTCGGCAGGAATACCAATGTCCAGAAAAAAGGCATCTGTCCTGAAAGCCTGCATCCTGAAATTTGTGCACAGTTTCCTGAAAACCTCATGTTCAAGCGAAAATTTAAGTTCACGTATGGATTCTATGATACTGCGCTTCAGCAGGTATATTCCGCCATTTATCCAGCCATTGCCGGCTTCCGGTTCTTTTTCCATAAATCCAGTGATATAACCGCTTGCATTGGTAACTACCCGGCCATACCGCGAAGCATCCGCAAGCTCTTTGACAGCAATTGTGGCATCAGCCAAATTTACGGTATGATGTTGCTCCATTTTCACCAGGTCTGGTATAAAATAAGTGTCGCCATTTAACACAAAGATTTCATCAAGGCTGGTTAATTTGAGTGCTGCTTTAACCGCACCTCCGGTTCCCAGGGGTTCGGTTTCAATGGCATACACTAATTTTATTGATTTGTATGTATCTCCAAAATAGCTTATAACCTGATCATTACGATAACCTACCGAGAGTATTAC
>CAYNVK010000294.1:0-5098 GCA_964400395.1 uncultured Lentimicrobiaceae bacterium
AGTTCTGCCTGTTTCAACAACTGCTTTTTTCTGGCACGCCAATAGTAAAAGGATTGAAATCAACAAGATAAAACCAGTTCGAATCTGAAATAGCATATGAATCGTTTTCTCCATAGTTTTCGAGTTATCCTAAAATGCTGCCAACAGCCGACAATATGACAAGTGCGGGAATAAATTGTTGCTCAACTGTCTGCCAGCACTACACTTGATACGAAGCACAAATGTTTATTTTACCGCTGAACCGCCAATTTCTTGTAGCTGCTGTTAGCGGTAGTGCTTTGGTCTATTATGTTAATTCTTATTTGTAATTTTTTAATAGTTCTTTGTATGTCCATTCATTACCCTTTTCGAAAAAGTTATAGGTTTTGTCCCAATCGGCTCCCGTTCCCCAGCCTATCATAGATGAAACTATTATTGTGTGTTTGTTGTCAACCTTTATAAATTGAATAACTTCTTGAAGATTTGCATCGTTTTCTCTCACGCTTTTTACAAAGTTATCGTTGAGGATAACTTTCAAGACAAGTAATTCATAGTCAATAAAACTTATAATTGGCAATTTAATTGAACTACTGTCTGATAGACTTTTTGATTTGTCATAGTTTGTGAGAATATAACCACCTGATTTTAATTCTATATGCGCTAGTGGTGCAATCCATTTTTGTAATTTTTCGTCAGTTGTGAAAAGTTTCCACGTTTCTGTCAAGCCAATTGGAAGTGTACATTCAAGGCGTAAAACCTTTTCACCTGATTGATTTTTGTAAGAAGTGTTTTTTAGTGTTTGGCTAAAACCGGTAAATGTTATTATTGCCAAGAGTGAAGCAGTAATTATTTTTTTTCATAATTTCTAAAGCGGATTTATTTTTGATATTTATAAATATATTTTTGTCTATTGAACAATAACATTCTTGCCAAGTGTTTTAAATCGCACACCATTTATTTGTTCAACAGTTATTGTTATGTGTCCTGTTTTACTTTTGTTTATATCTCTTACTGTGCCAGTTTTTCCAGTATGTGTTCCAGCAATAGCAACACATTGATCGCCATCTTTTAATTTCCCTAATGTTTTTGTAGTCATATTTTTATTAATTACTAATTTGTTCTTGGTTGGGTGTCGTTTTAGCATTACCACCAACTTTCCTAAAGCAACAAATATATCCCAACTTTCCTTAGTTTTTATCCACAGGCTTTATTTCAGCCAAGGCTAAAGGATAATTTAAATGCTTCTTCAAATATACACCAATTCCCCATTACCGCCTTTATATTTAATTGTTAAATCAATCCCGGGATTGCTGCTTCTGTGTCTGCAACTGGCTATTGATTTTTAACGCTGCGCAATCGCTATTCCCACTTAAATTTGCTGTGTGAGCTTCATTTTAAGCCTGCCCCGGCTTTGCAGCTTAAGGTTTATTAATTAATTTTCAACTATTTAACAAGCAGTTAACAACTTACCCGCCTGTTTCTTGTTTTCATATCAACCAAATTAAATATGTATCCTTAAATCCTAAAACTATGAAAACAAGAATTCTGGTATTGATTTTTGCGCTTACAATGGTATTAACCGTTAACAGCTTCGCGCAGGAGCGAACATTTAAACAAGGTTCGGCATGGACCGTAGCTTTTGTGCAGGTTAAAAATGGTATGGGTGTCGACTATATTAACAGTTTAAAAACCACCTGGAGGGCGGTGCAGGAAGAAGGTATTAAACAAGGGCTTATTTTATCGTACAAAATCCTCGAAGGCAATGCCTCCAATCCCGACGACTGGCAGATTATGCTGATGGTTGAATATAAAAACCTGGCCAGCATGGATGGCAACGACGACAAATGGGATGCCATACAAAAGAAAGTGGTAGGCAACGAAGAAGATCAGAAAAAACTCAGGGAACTCCGGGTGAATATGCGCACCATGTACGGAACAAAACTGATGCGTGAAGTGGTGTATAAATAATTTTTACCCGGTTAAATGGTATTTGAGCAATCATTAAAAAAAGCCGGACTGGCATTGCTGGTCCGGCTTTTGTATTATAATCAGCGTTTTTACTATCGCTGCACGGTTTCTTCCCTCCCGGGTCCGCTCGAAAGTATTTTAACCGGAATTCCAACGGCATCTTCAATATAGCGGGTGTAGGTTTTCAGCTTTTCGGGCAACTGCTCATAACTGCCAATACCGGCCAGGCTCTGTTTCCAGCCGGGCATGGTGTTATAAATAGGGGTTACCGGGTTGCTGAGGGTTTCGTAAGTGAGGTCCTGTACATTTTCGCCATTCACTTCGTAGCCGGTACAAATATTTATGGTTTCGAAATCGTTCATTACATCCGATTTCATCATCACCAGGTCGGTAACACCATTGAGCATAATGGCGTAGCGCAGCGCCGGCAAATCGAGCCAGCCACAGCGGCGCGGGCGGCCTGTGGTTGCCCCGAACTCCTTACCGTTGGCGCGTATTTTTTCGCCGGTAGCATCAAACAGTTCTGTTGGGAACGGACCACTACCCACGCGGGTGCAATAGGCTTTAAATACACCAAACACTTTACCCACAGCAGATGGCGGAATACCCAGCCCCGAACAAACACCTGCGGTAATGGTATTGGATGAGGTTACGTAGGGATACGAGCCAAAGTCGACATCCAGCAAACTCCCCTGCGCACCTTCGGCAAGTATACTTTTGCCTTCGGCCAGAGCTTTGTTAATATACAGTTCGCTATCAATAAGCGGGAAGGTTTTCAGTTCCTCAACCGCGGCAAACCAGTTTTTTTCGTATTCATCAAAAGGCATTTTATCAATAAGCTGCGATCCGAAATCGAATTGATACGATGCCAGTATATTCTGATGGCGTTGCTTCAGCGCGTTGTATTTTTCGCGGAAATCGGGAGCCAGTATATCGCCGAAACGCAGTCCGTAACGGGCAGTTTTATCAGTATAACACGGCCCAATGCCTTTAAGGGTTGAACCAATTTTACCGGCACCCATGGCCTGCTCATAAGCAGCATCGAGCATACGGTGCGTGGGCAAAATAAGGTGTGCACGTTTCGAAATGCGAAGGTTTACCCGTGGATTTACGCCTTTGGCTACCAGTTTGGCCAGTTCGATGGAAAGTATAAAGGGATCAGCGATAACACCGTTGCCTATGATGTTGATTTTTTCGGGATGAAAAATGCCGGAGGGAATGGTATGCAGCACGTGTTTATCGCCTTCAATCTGCAAGGTATGGCCGGCATTTGGCCCACCCTGAAACCTGGCAATAATATCGTATTGTGGTGTAAGCACATCCACTATTTTTCCTTTTCCTTCGTCGCCCCATTGCAGGCCAAGCAATACATCTACTTTCATTTACACACAAAATTAAGCAACCCTGAGGGGGGTTGCTGTTTATACGATTGCAAAGATAAAACTATTTATGGTTAGCGTTACAAAAAAGAACTAACACTTCAGGATATCCACCCTAATTAACGGCTTCGGTTTTTACCCGCGTTCCGAAAAGTGTAAGCGAATGGTGGGTTACTTTTATACCCAGTGTTTTTTCGACCGAAACCACAATTTCCTGTATCCGCGGATCACAAAACTCGAGCACTTCGCCGCTTTCGATGTCGATAAAATGGTCGTGTTGTTTAAATTTAAACGATTTCTCGAATTGAGCGCAATTATTCCCAAACTGATGTTTGGTAACCAAATGGCAGTTGAGCAGCAACTCAATGGTATTGTAAAGTGTAGCACGGCTTACCCGGTACTTGTTATTCTTCATTTGAATATAAAGAGATTCAATATCAAAGTGTCCGTCGGTTGAATAAATCTCCTTAAGTATGGTAAACCTTTCGGGAGTTTTACGATGCCCTAACTTTTCAAGGTAGTCGGTAAACAACTTCTTGACGGTTTCGTAATTAACTTTCTTTGAATCAGATATCATGGCAATGAATTTGGTGGTAAAAATATAAAATATTCTTATTTCTATTTAGAATTAATAAAAATAGATGAAAATATATTTTGATATCCATGTATTATTTTACCGACATCGCAGTATGCTGTTCAACAAAATGAAACCAAAAGTGATGTTCGGAAAGCCTTATGTTTTAACAAACTTCATCATACGCGAAGCCGCCGAAACACCTTCAATTTGTTTGATCTGTTCCACCACCCGGTTAATGTCGAGTGTGTCGTGGATAAAGAAGCTGAGGTATGCTTCGAACAGGTCGCCGGAAGTATCGATATGAAACGATCTCACGTTGAAATGCATTTCGTCGCTGATTACCCTTATGATATCGGAGATCATGCTTTTACGGTCGAAGCCGCTGATTTTTAACCCGCCAAGGTATGTATTCAGGTGTTTGTTGCTCCAGTTTGCATGAATGATGCGCGACGACATACGAGCCATTAATTCGATGGCTTCGGGGCAATTGGTTCGGTGTATTACCCAGCGCGTACCATCGGGCGTAAAGGCAATAATTTCGTCGCCGGGCAATGGATGGCAGCAGGTGGCAATGCCAAAGTTCAGATCGTCCATATCGTAAACCACTGACTGCTTCGATTTTGGCTTCCCCTGCGGGGCTGCGGCCGCTGTTCCGGTTTTGTTATCGTCCTGGGCCAGGCGCAGTTGCTCGGCATTTTCCTGTATAATAAACCGGGTTACCTGGTCGAGCGGAATTTCTTCGAGGTACATTTTATAAAACAGGTCGGCGGGGCTGGTATAGCCCATAAATTCGCTGAAGCGGGCAACCGCTGTTTTGCTGAATTTGAAATTATGCTGTTTAAAAATTTCCTCAAGTTTCATCCGTCCTTCGGCGGCAAGAGCTTTCCGCTGTTCTTTCAACGATTCCTTTATGCTGTAGCGGGCACGGGGTGTAATCACGTACTCGAGCCACTCCTCTTTAGGGAAGCTCTTTTTGGATGCAATTATTTCGACCTGGTCGCCGCTTCGCAACTTCTGATCGAGCGGAACCAGGTTACGGTTTACTTTAACGCCAATGCAATGGTTGCCAAGTTCGGTATGCACCAGGTAGGCAAAATCGAGTACCGAGCTGCCCGAAGGCAACGATTTCAGATGTCCTTTGGGTGTCCAGACAAAAACCTCATCGCTGAAAAGCGTCAGCTTGATGTCATCGAGG
>CAYNVK010000295.1:0-5089 GCA_964400395.1 uncultured Lentimicrobiaceae bacterium
ATTTCATATATTTGTAATGTGGTGGATCCACCAGGTCGGAATCCTGATTTTCAATATAAAAGCCATGCGAAGGATCAAAAGGATCGTATTTTCGGCTGCACTTTTGCTGATGTTGATATACATTGGTTTAGTGATTGAAAACAGCAGGGCAAACCCTGAAGAACTGGCAGACAGCAGTTACACAAAATGCAGCGGCACAGCGGTTGTAATTACCGGCGCAGCGGCACGCATAGCCCAGGAAGCAGCATTGCTGCAGCAGCTCGACAGGAGCGGGTGGCTGAATAATGTTTGTTTTATTTCCGGATCAAGTTCAGGTGCACTGAATGCCATTGTTCTGAATGCCATACTGGATAAAAAATTCAGCTGGGAGCGTTACCAGGCAATTCTGTTTATGCTCACCGATGATAAAATTTACTTACGAAACGAAAGATCGCTGCCGGTAAATATTAACCCATTCAGGAACCTGCTTATGCGGGTAGTGAACGACAGCCTGGGTTACAGGCACATGGGCGACTTGCCGGTGAACAGTGCCATATCGGTTTCGGATATTTCGGCCTTGCCTCCACATGCTGAAACTTACCGGCTGAGCAATATAAAGATAAACCAGGAAAGTAATCCTGAAATTGACCTGGTAGAAGCCCTGATGGCCACATCGGCTATACCACTCTTCTTTCCACCGGCAAAATTTAATGATTCGTCGGGCTTACCCAGATCTGCTTTTATTGACGGGGGCCTTGCCGACGACCACCTCCCCTACACGGCTGTTTTACAATTCGAAAAGTTCAGGCAAAGCGGGATCGATACCCTCATAATTGTTAGCAGGAAGAGTGATACTAAACCAAATATGAAAGACGAACTGCAGAATTTCGATTTATACGAATCGAGGTTGTCGGGCAAACTGGGATTGTGGTTCGAAGGGATGGCGAAAAACGGGTTTTTAAAAAGCATGAAGGAATTGCAAAAGAATTATCCAGGCCTGGCCTCACGCACGTATGTGTATATCCCTGATTTCGCTGAAAACTTTCCACTATTAAATTTCAACAACATGCAGCAACAATATTTAGTTACTGCAGCGTGGGCTTCGGTTCATAAACCGGTTTTGCTCTCGCAATACCTGGCCCGGGCCGAAGCTGAAGAACAAAGCAAAAAATAAACTATTTCCTTTTCCTGTTGATTAAACGGCAGCAGGTTGCCTGAATTTAATCGTATTGAATGCGGATGCGGTAATGCTGTGGCAGGTGCTGACCCGGGCGTTGCATTAGCACCGTAGTAGCCAACGGGCGGTTGGTGTCGTCCCAGGTACGCTCAATACGGCTGAGCAGCTCACCATCTTCGGTTTTTTCTTCCTGAAGAATAACATTGCCGGCAGCATCATAACTTGTATAAGTAATTTCGATACCGGAAGAAGTTTCTTCCATTGATTCGGATAAACGGCCTTCGGTATCGTATGTAAAAGTATTGCGTTCCATCAGGCGCTTGTCGGCATTGTAACGACGGCGAACGGAGGCTGTGCCGGCATCGTCGTAGTTATAAACGATATGATAATTTTCCTCGGGAGTAATAAACACTTCTTCTGCAATATTTCCCTCTTCGCTGTACACAATTCTTCGCTGTGTTATAATCTCGCCGGCGATATCGTACTCCGTTTCCGAAACAAGCAGCTCACCATCGTACACGTTCACCAGGTAGTTACCGGTTTCTCCATCGCTATCAATACTTCTGCGGCTAATCAGCTTGCCCGACTCGTTGTAGGTAAAAATCAATTCATCAGCCGAACCATCGAGATAATGAATCGATTCCTTGGCAATCTGTCCATTAGCATTATACTCCATACTGCGGTGCTGGGTCAGTTCGCCATCGCCCTCGAACAGCAGTTCATGTTCAACTTTTCCTTCGCTGTTGTACTGATATTTGTAAATATGCTCTACCGAACCATCGGGATTATAAGTAATGGCTTCGATAGGGTTTCCTGCTTCGTTAAATTCGGTGGACTGGTGCAGGTATTCTTTTTCCCTGATATCGTCATCTTCAAGTTCTGCGACATTATTCGCCCTGAAAGTTTTTACATATTTCATATCCAACAATTTAGGGATTCACATTACGGTAGGAAGTGTTATGCAAATCTATAAAAATTTATAAAATTGAGGATCCCTACATATAAAAATCCTCAAAAAGAATTATTTGACCAGCGTAACAAATGGAAACCATTTCTGAAAAATGTAAAAACCCGGAACTTTAACTGTTGTCAGGGTCGCTTTAAAGACAACTCAATTCCAGACTGTTGCAATGTACCAATCATGGCTGCCTCACGATGGGCATGGTTAAATATCAGGTAGCGGGCCCGCTGACAAATTTATTATGTTAATGTATGGTGCAGGTATTGGCTATTTCATCTTAATTTATACCTTTGCCGCAGCTAAAAACCGCGTGGTTTAAACTATTTGTTTACAACACACTACATATAAAAAAATGAAAAAAGACAAAATTATTTTCGACCTCATCCACGATGAACAAAACCGGCAAATGCACGGTATCGAACTGATTGCTTCAGAGAATTTTGTTAGCGAGCAGGTTCTTAAAGCCATGGGATCGGTACTCACCAACAAGTACGCCGAAGGTTACCCCGGGCGCAGGTACTATGGTGGTTGCCAGGTAGTGGATCAAACCGAACAAATTGCCATTGACCGTGCAAAAGCGCTTTTCGGAGCCGAATGGGCCAACGTACAGCCACACTCAGGCGCCCAGGCAAACATGGCCGTGCTGATGACCATTCTTAAACCAGGCGATACTTTTATGGGGCTTAACCTTTCGCATGGCGGCCACTTATCGCACGGATCACCTGTAAACTCGTCGGGAATCCTCTACAACCCGATTGCATATGGGGTTGAGGAAGAAACAGGCACCATTGATTACGACAAAATGGAAGCTGCTGCGGTTGCCGGAAAGCCAAAACTTATTATTGCCGGAGCTTCGGCCTACAGCCGCGACTGGGATTACAAACGTATGCGCCAGATTGCCGATAAAGTGGGTGCATTGCTGATGGCTGATATTGCCCATCCTGCTGGCTTAATAGCTCGCGGCTTACTGAACGACCCGGTTCCTTATTGCCATATCATTACCACCACTACGCACAAAACCCTGCGTGGTCCACGTGGCGGCCTTATTATTATGGGCAAGGATTTCGAAAACCCATGGGGATTAAAAACGCCAAAAGGCGAGCCTAAAATGATGTCGGCCATGCTCGACAGTGCTGTATTCCCAGGCATACAGGGCGGACCGCTGGAGCATGTAATTGCTGCCAAAGCTGTTGCATTCGGTGAAGCACTTTCGGAAGAATTTATGGATTACGCCATGCAGGTTAAGAAAAATGCCCAGGTGATGTCGAAAGCATTTACCGATAAGGGGTATAAAGTAATTTCGGGAGGCACTGATAATCACCTGATGCTGATCGACCTGCGCACAAAATATCCTGATATTACCGGTAAAATGGTCGAAAACCTGCTTGTTAAAGCTGATATCACGCTGAACAAGAACATGGTACCGTTCGACAGCCGTACGCCATTCACTACCTCGGGCATCCGTGTTGGCACACCTGCCATCACCACCCGCGGCCTGAAAGAAGCGCATATGCCGGCTATTGTCGACCTGGTTGATACCGTTATCGCTAACCACGATAATGAAGAAATTATCACCAAAGTACGTACACAGGTTAACGAAATGATGAGCGAATTCCCATTGTTTGCTTACTAAGCCAGGTAAACCTAAAATAAAAAGCGGTGCTGTAAATTGTTACGGCACCGCTTTTTTTGTTCTGTATCACTTGTTGCCCTTTTGATCAATTCCAGGCTTTAAAAGAGAGAACGGCTTATTTTTTATCAGGTTCCGGAGCCGCTGATCCGGTTTTAGGTTGTTCTTTTGATTTGTCGGGCGTCTCAATTTTGAATTCCGATTTCCTGAAAATATCGTCTTTATTCAATGGCCTTACCAGGTCGCGCCAGCTGAAGCCTTTGAGCTTGCGCTGATCTTCAGCCACAGATTTCACCGGGAACATATTGCCTGCAGGCTTATCATAATAAACAATCCGTTCAATTTTACTATCGTTCACATACAGCCGCATTTTGCTCCCGGCGGCTTTATTCACCCCAATAAGCGCATTATTATCCTCACGCACAAAATACACTGTTTCGGCATTACCCACCACATCAATACTTCGTAATTCGTTGTTCACCAGGTGGCCCACCATATTTTTACCCCTGATCTGGTTAAAACTATCAGTGGTGTCCTTCGAAACAATAAACGCTGTACTGTACATGTAAATTTTCTTTATCGCGTTTTTGCCGGTGAGTATCCTGATGGTATCGGCTGTAAGCTGGTTTTTATCCGACCATAGCACGGGGTTACGATACATGTTGATCAGTGAATCGGCAAAACTGAAATTAAGCGAGTCGCAGGCTCCCTGTATATCGTTCCGGTAAAACCTGGTGTTGTGGTAAGCAAATAAGTTTTTGGTTTCGTTTTTGGTGGTGTCGAAGGTTGCCTTCAGGGTGTCGGCATGCAGGTAAAGTGTATCCTGCTTATCGCCCATAATGGCCACGGCATGGCTGGTAAACAAGCTGTATCCTTTGGTTTTCCAATACTCGGCAAAATTGCCCTTAATAACAACATCCTGAACAGTGTCAGTCATTACCACGTTGTTAACGGCTTTCCCGTATTTCGTTTTTTCGTTATAATACAGGCTATCGCCGGTTAACCGACGGTTATCATCCACCAGCAAGGCATTTACGCTGAAGCGCGATTTACTGGTAGTACGGTCGTATTCACCGTCTTCGCAATACAGGTAATTGTCTTTTCCCTTCAGTATGGTTGGCCCGAGAAAGTAGCTGATGCGCGAAACCGTGTTATATTTCAATGTATCGCAGTTGATTTTGTATTCCGGATTGGTAAGCACAACGTCGTCCCTGAAATACATCAGTTTCTGATTGGTATGATAAAAACACCTTTGGCTGGTAAGCACATTGTCGCCGTTCACCATTTTACCACCTGTTGTATAACTGGCAATACCTGTGTTCCGGTCGAAAAGCATTACATC
>CAYNVK010000296.1:0-5078 GCA_964400395.1 uncultured Lentimicrobiaceae bacterium
AAGATTATGACACATTCCCACACCCGGGCCGCCTTCGTATGGAATCAAAATACGCCTGTATCGATTGCCATGGAGGTGATGAAAAATATGCCAAGTTCAAATTCGAACAAATTGAAACCGAATACCAGGCCAGCGTGCACGCCACCAAACATGGCGATGATTTTAACTGCTGGATGTGCCATAACCCGCATACCTATAAAATCACAACCCGTTCGGAAGAAAAAATAAAGGATATAGTTGCCTATGATAACGCTATATGCCTGAACTGCCATGCAGATATTACCAAATACCAGATGCTCACCGATAAGGTGAATCCGAATATCATACAAAAACACCAGTGGTTGCCCAACCAGGCGCTGCATTTTAAAAGTGTAAGGTGTATTGAATGCCATGCAAGGGCTAACGATTCCATTCTTGTGGCCCACAACATTCAGCCAAAAGCAAAAGCTGTACGCAGGTGTGTTGAATGTCATTCGACCAATTCCATTTTAATGGCCACACTTTATAAATACAAAGTGAAAGAAGGCCGCAGCAAAGCCGGTTTTTATAATGGTGTAATTATGAACGAAGGCTACGTGATTGGTGCTAACCGGAATTATTACCTGGGTTTACTCAGTATCATCATGTTCAGCTGCGTTGTAGCTGGTATTGCTCTTCATGCAACATTACGAATCATAAAACGTAAAAAATAATGTCGGAAAAAATATATTTATACCCCGTTTGGATCAGGTTATGGCATGCACTGAATGCTATATTGATCATTCTTCTTATTATTTCAGGAGTAAGTATGCAGTTTACCAATCCTGACAACCCATTTATCCGCTTCGATATTGCTGTTAGAATGCATAATATCAGCGGAATGATCCTCACACTGAATTACTTCTTCTTCCTGGCAGGTACTATTGTTACGCCAAACGGTAAACACTACAAAATCACCCTGAAAGGTTTAACAGGGAGGATCATCAAACAATTTACTTACTACACGTTTGGAATTTTCAAACACGAACCTACCCCGTTCCCTGTTACAAAGGACAGCAAATTCAATCCCCTGCAACAGTTTACGTATGTGGCTGCCATGTTTTTCCTGGTTCCGGTAGTAATAATAACCGGCTGGGCTCTGCTTTACCCCGAACTGGTTTTAACCAAATTCTTCGGAGGCAGCGGTTTGAAAGTGAATGATTTTATTCACGTAATCATTGGCTTTTTCGTGTCATTCTTTATGTTTGTTCACGTTTATTTTTGTACCATCGGTGCTACCTTTGTAAGCAATTTCAAAAGTATGATCAATGGTTTCCACGAAACACACTGATTTATAGCTTATTTGGCATTTAAAGCAGGCACATTTAAAATATGTGCCTGCTTTTTTTTGTGAATATTATATCTATTTATTTATATACCTAATTGTAACCGATGTAATAAAATTATTCATAACTTTACGGTACTAAAATTTTATAACGGTTAATGTCTTAAACTAAACTTGAAAAATCATGAAAACTAAACTTCGATTTGCCGCATTTATGGTTGTAACGCTGATTTTTATTTCGGCAAACATGGCAATGGCTCAAAAAGCAGGTGGCCCATGGACAGTGCCTGCTAAATACAAATCAATGAAAAGTACCGTGAAGGCAGGAGATCCGTCAATTAACACTGTTGGTAAGGATCTTTTTGCCAAGCATTGTAAATCGTGCCATGGCACAAAAGGTTTGGGTGATGGTCCCAAATCAGCTTCACTCAAAACTATAGTTCCTTCGTTTGCCGATAAAAAATTCAAAGCACAGGCAGATGGCGATATATACTACCAGACCTTTGTTGGCCGCGATGAAATGCCGAATTTTGAAAAGAAAATTATCGACGAAGCCGACCGTTGGGCGCTTGTAAATTACATTAAAGGCCTCTAAAAATTAAATTGCTTATCAAAAAGTGATCCTCAGGGTCACTTTTTTTTTGCTATAACTTTTTGAAAAGCTATGCCTGGAAAATTTCTTTACTGAACAACTAACTTTCGCATCATTTTTAACGCGAATAAAAGGAAATTTCAGAAAGCAGGAAGTACGCTTAAAATGCTGTGCTGAGCGCTACAATCCTTAAAAAATAATACTTTAAGTGAGTTGCAGTTTATCTCAATAGTCAGGGATGATATTGTAGTTATTAAGACTTTATATAAATTAGGTTATCAGTGGAAAATTATTATTTAAATACTTACATTTGTTAAATATAGAAATACCTAATTATATAAATAACATAACAGTAACTAATACTTCGTTGCTATGAAAATGCCAAAATCTGCCTACAACTGGATAACCATTTCAGGCTTTCTGCTGGCTATCAACAGCCTGTTAGTTATCATATTACTTGTAATTTACACACTAATTTCATCAGGCACCAATCCTTACATGGGATTGTTTACTTTCATTGTTTCGCCCGCATTCCTTGTAGTGGGGCTATTAATGATTCCCATTGGGATACTTTATAAAAGAAGAAAATCTAAAGGGCAGGAATCAGTGGATCAGCGCTGGCCCATCCTGGATATGAACAGCAAAATTACCCGGACTACCGTTGTACGAATCTCAATTATCACGCTTGTCCTGTTAGTTGCTACAGCCATGGGAAGTTACCAGGCTTTTCATTACACTGAATCGGTCAAGTTCTGCGGTGAACTTTGCCATAAGGTTATGGAACCTGAATATACAGCATACCAGCATTCGTCGCACGCCAACGTTGCCTGTGTTGAATGTCATGTTGGCGAAGGAGCAGGATGGTATGTAAAATCGAAGCTTTCGGGATTATACCAGGTGTATTCCGTAATTTTTAAAAAATACTCCACCCCTATCGAAACGCCACTGCACAACCTGCGTCCGGCCAGCGAAACCTGCGAACGTTGCCACTGGCCCGAAAAATTTTACTCGCAAAAACTCCGTAACCTGCGCTCATACCTTACCGATTCGGCTAACACCGAATGGAATACTTCCCTGCTCATGAAAATAGGTCCACAGTACAGCGCTAAAGGGCTTTCGGAAGGAATACACTGGCATATCAACAAGAATATCAAGATTGAATATATTGCCGGCACCCGTGACAGGGAAAGCATACCCTGGGTGAAACTAACCGACTTGAAAACCGGAAAAGTGAAAATATTTATTGACGAGGAAAACCCGATTGATAAAAAAGCCATGGATTCGCTGGAACACAGAACCATGGATTGCATGGACTGCCACAACCGCCCCTCGCACAAGTATTTATCGGCACCCAATTTTATTGATAATGCAATTGTTTCAGGTTTTATTCCTGCCAACATTCCATATATTAAGATGGCGGCTATGGAAGCACTTAAGGTATCGTACAATACAAAGGATACAGCACATATGGAAATTAGAAACGTAGTAACTACCTATTATAAAGACGAACAACCGGAAGCGTATGCTAAAAATATGGATCGCATAAATAAAGCTATCATCGCGATGCAGAAAGAATACGATAAAAACGTGTTCCCCTATATGAAAGTTGAATCCACAAAATACCTCGATCATATCGGGCACCTCGAATCGGATGGATGTTTCCGATGCCATTCGGACAGGCACAAAACAGCCAGTGGTGAAACTATTTCGAGAAACTGCGATCTCTGCCACAGCTTCCTGGCCCAGGGACCTACCGGAAACGTAAAAACTGTTCCTTTAGGCAGTTCGATGGAATTTGAACACCCGGTTGAAATCAGGGGTAAATGGAAAACTGCCTTCTGTTCGGAATGTCACCGTGTGTTGTACGAATAGCGATCAAAACAGGCAAGAAATTAAATAACCAGGTTCTAATCCTGGCTACATACCACAAATATCCGGAACCAATGGCCTGCAATTTATCTCATTTACGTTAAAATTTAAACTGCAGCGGGATGCATAAAATAAATTGCAGGTCTTTGACTTATACAATTTGATGAAAACAAAATTATCTTTGTGTAAGATGAATAGTTGCATCATATTTGATTATATAACATCATTGACATATATCAATGATAACATGCTAAAATTACCATTTATACCCATGAATATATCACTGCCAAAAGTCCGCATATGATAATATATAATAACATATTTGCATGTTAATTCATTAACAACAGAAATGAATTTAACCCCAAAATTGAAACCCTAATAATCAAACATAAACAAAACTAAATCAACAAATTATGAAAAAAAATCTCTTTGTAACGGGTATTGGATTTCTGCTTATCGGAGCCAGTATCATCTCTGCCTGTACTAAAGAAGGACCTATGGGCCCAGCCGGTGCAGATGGAAAAGACGGTACAAACGGTACTAACGGTACCAATGGTACTGACGGAACTGCAACCTGTATCCAGTGTCATGCTCCTGCAGTAGTTGAACTTGCTGCAACCCAGTATGAGTTTTCGAAACACAGCTACGGTGAAGCTGCATTCGAAGAATCAGGAAATACCGGATGTACTCCCTGCCATGCTTCGGAAGCATTCCTTTATGTTACCAAGAATAATGTTCCGGTTGAATTCGTATTAAACACAACCACCAACAAGTATTCGAACCCTTATGCAACTGTTGCTACAGCTTCGATTGGTGAAATTAGTTGTGTAACCTGCCACAGCAGCTTGCACACTACCTACACTACAGCTGATTTACCAGCACTTACCACTGTTGCTCCTGTTAAAATGACCTTTAACGGTGGTGCACAAACCATCGACCTGGCAGCTGACGGACACATCAGTAACCTTTGCGTTAAATGTCACCAGCCACGTCCATTCACCAATTCAGCTACCAACGGAAACGTTCTGAACTACGACAGTTTGAAGAACTTCCCGACAGCTACTTTCTATGATCCGACCCGTTCGGTTAATGTTCTGAAACCAGGTTACAGAACCCACACCCACTACGGAACTGCAGGTGCTGTTTACGCTGGTAAAGGTGGTATTGAATTTGCCGGTACAGAAACCTACACAAACTCACCTCACACTGCAGCTGCATCGTGCCAGGATTGCCATATGGCAACACAAACCAACAGGGTTGGCGGGCACACATTCTTTGCTACAGGTAATGTTGCAGGATGTAACCAAACAGGCT
>CAYNVK010000297.1:0-5055 GCA_964400395.1 uncultured Lentimicrobiaceae bacterium
CTCTTAGCTCCGGAAGCAAGGTATGTATGCATTGTGGATTTGAAACGGGAAAAGAGCCGGAAACGGTTTCCGGTTTTAAACCCGTTGATCTTCCCCGCTCCATTTTCAATCAGTCCACTGAAAAAACCAATCCTGTAGCGCCCGAAGAAAAGCCCGTAAATACTGCTTCACAGGCAGAAAAAACAGAAAAACCAGAAATTTCAACGGTACCTGATCCGGGGCCACCACAAAACCCGGTGCCACACACTGTTTCGCCTCAAGCGGTGGCAGTACGCAAAAATACAGGTAAAAGGAAAGTGCTTATTTTTATTGCTATCTGTTTACTTGGACTTTTGGGTTGGATTGGATACAATACCTGGCAAGGCATACAGCAGGATGATGTTACCGATTCCATTCCCAACATGCAGCTTCCGCCTATTGATGATACATCCGGTACAGCCACTAATCAGCCTGTTACCGACGAAACTCCTGCCGAAACCCCAACTGAAACTCAACAGGCAGAAGCAAAACCCGTAAGCAAAATTGACCAGGAACTGGCTAAACAAAAAGTAAATACTAAAAACAAGACAGCCACGGTTGCAGTGCCTACACCACAGCCTAAAACCGGGAATCAACCTGTGGTAACTGAAAAAGCTACGGTTAATGATAAAGCTACAACGGTGATATTCGAGGTTGGCCGAAAAGAAGATGCACGCAGCAAAAATCCCAAAAACCCGTCAAAATTCAGCATTCAGTCGCCAACCATGATCGTGAGGATTACAACTGATCATTATAACGATGGGATGGGAACTTCGGGCGGAGGAAAAATAAGCATCCTCGACCGCGATGGCAACATTATCGGCACTTTTAAAGCTTACGGAAAAACAGGTAATGATGGCACTCCCAATGCCAAATGGGTTTGCGAGCCCCATAAAGTACTGGAAAAAGGAACATACAAAATCCAGGATTCCGACATGAGTACCTGGTCGAAAACCTTTTTAGGTACTGGTTTTGTGGTTATTGAAGGCTACGAAATGGAATAATCAGCAATTTTCATTCAACCAGAGTTTCCTAAATTCAACATTTCTTCTGAGCACCACCGGAAAACAGGTAAGGAGTCAGTGTATCTTCCATTGTAGGAAGTCTGTTGTTTATTCGTCGAATGCCGGTTTAATAACAACGCCGTCATAGCGCTTTTCAACGTCGCCACGGTACGTTATGATCAGGAATGGGGTACCATCCTCATTAAAGGTAATCCAGTCGCCCTCGCGGCTTCCGTTCACGTAATTTCCCTGGTCCTTCAGTTTGCCGGTTGGCCAGTACCAGTTTACTTTACCATTGAGGTTATCGTCGATATATTCACCTTCGAACCGCAGCGTGCCATCGGCATAATACGATTTCCATTTTCCGAAACGTGCTCCCCCTTTGTAACTTCCGGTTTCGCGGTAAGTTCCGAAATCGAAATTCCATTCACCATCTTCAACACCTTCAACATACTGTCCTTTTACAATTAAACGGGCGTTTTCATCGTACTCTTCGTACTCGCCATCTTCCATACCGGCAATATACGATTGTATGCGGCGTATGCTTCCATCTTCGAAATACCAGCGCCAGGTTCCATCGAGCAGACCTGATTTGGTGTATTTACCTTCCGATTCAAGTTTGCCGTTTTCGAAATAATATTTCCAGTTACCAACGGGTTTACCTTTTGCATATGTTCCGACCGAACGCAGGGTTGTATTGGAATAATACTCACGCCAGGCACCTTCGCGGTTTCCTTCTTCGTCAACAATACCTTCGCCGGTGAGCACTCCTTTTGAATACGTAAAACCTGCGGTAATTTTTCCTTCTTCGTTATATTCGCGGCGCACACCTTCGGGAACATTGCCATTGTAACTGGCTACAGTTTTCACTTTGCCGCTGGGGTAATAGTCGGTTTTCAGTTTGAGGCTGGTAACTTCCTGTGCTTCTACCTGTTCAACATCATTTACAAATTTTTTAACGCTGAGCAGGCTACCGTTTTCATCGTAATCCTTAAAGTAACCGTTTCTTTTATCGTCCTTAAAAACTCCTTCGAGTTTCACTGTATTGTTATCGTAAAAGTATTTCCAACGACCTTGCTTCAATCCTTTGCTATCAGTACGGTTGATGCGTTCGCGGCTAACCAGGAAACCGCGCTTGTATTCCATGTAGGTAATTACTGTTCCGGCCGTATCCAGTTCGCGGGCAATACCATTCTCAAGTCCATCAACAAAATTAATTACCAGGCGTACTTTTCCATCGGGATAATAATACGTGGTTGGACCTTGTTTGATATCATTTACAAAAGTTTCGGAAGTAACTTCTCCTTGCCGGTATGTTGTTTTTAAGCCATTCTTTTTATCGTTCTTATAAGTAATTGAAACCAGGAGCCTTGCGGAATCGTCATAAAACTTCCAAACACTGTCGAGCATAAAATTGCGCCGGTTTCCTTCCGATTTCACCTGGCCGTTTTCGTAATATGTTTTCCAGTATCCATCGGGCTTGCTGCTGCGCATGGTACCTTCGCTCGAAAGCTTTCCGGAAGGATAATAAAATTTTACAAAACCATCGGTAACCGTGTTTACCTGTTGCTGGGCAAACGTGGTTAAAAACGATATACCTGAAAATACCAGAATAAAAACAGTTTTCAACAGCAGGCTGTTGCCAACATGAATAAAGTACTTTTGTTTCCGGATCATATTTTACTTGTTCTTTGACAATTCGAGCATACGCACAATGGGTTTGCGCGCTTTTTCAATCACGTCGTCCGGCAAAGTAATCTCGGGTTTTTCGTGAAGCATACAAAGATATAATTTCTCAAGCGTATTCAGCTTCATGTACGGACAATCGTTACAGGAGCACGTTTCGTCAGAAGGCACTACGATAAATTCCTTTTCGGGCGATAGTTTCTGCATCTGGTGAACGATACCGGTTTCGGTAGCTACAATGTATTTTTTGGAGCTGTCCTTTGCCGTAAAATCAAGCATGGCCGAAGTAGAACCAATATAATCGGCAAGTATCAGTACAGGCTGTTTACATTCGGGGTGAGCAATAAGCTTGGCATCAGGATGTTGCTGCTTTAACTTTATAATACTTTCGGTCCGTATGGTTTCGTGAACTTCGCAGGCACCATCCCAAAGGAGCATATTTCGCCCGGTTAAACCATTGATATAAGCGCCCAGGTTTTTATCAGGAGCAAAAATCAGCTTCTGATCTTTTGGAAACGATTCAACAATTTTA
This sequence comes from uncultured Lentimicrobiaceae bacterium, assembly GCA_964400395.1. Classification (GTDB taxonomy): domain Bacteria; phylum Bacteroidota; class Bacteroidia; order Bacteroidales; family UBA4417; genus UBA4417. The sequence continues at coordinate 3,241 of CAYNVK010000297.1, forward strand.
ACTGCATTGCTGGAAGTAACTATTACATCCGACCATGTTTTAACCGCGGCAGTACAATTAATGTAAGTAATAACCTTATGATCAGGGTGTTGCTTTACAAATTCTGAAAATTCCTTTTCAGGAGCACTGGCGGCCAGCGAACAACCGGCTTTCAGGTCGGGCAGGATCACCTTTTTTGAAGGCGAAAGAATTTTTGCCGTTTCGGCCATAAAATGAACGCCGGCAAACACAATGATATCAGCATCGGTTTGCGCTGCCTGCTGCGACAGCTGCAAACTGTCGCCAATATAATCGGCTATATCCTGTATTTCGGGCACCTGGTAATAATGAGCCAGAATAACCGCATTTTTTTCCTTCTTTATTTTTTGAATTTTTTCAACTAATTCGAGCTTATCCATTTTACAATCCTCCCTATCCCGTAATAAATAATTATTTATTTTTTAATTTAAAGTATGTTATTATTAATATGCTGTTAATAATGTTAGCATATTGTTGGTTTATTATTTTCAGTTTAAGTAAATGGTAGTTTATCCACATGTTTTCAACAGTTGTTAACGCTTTTATGTTTTGACAATTACTGTTTTACCGATGTTATTAACAACTTGTTTGTATTGGTGTCAGTTATAAAATCACCCGGTTATAAACGGCCCGCAAATGTTCATATTGTGTTGTAAAACAACTCGTAAAAACAGCAAACTTTTTTGGGTTGCCTTCCGGGTGCCTACCTGTGAAACCATTGTTAAGAGCAAGCAAATTCTATGCACATTTTAGTAACAAAAGTACGCACTTATTAACAATAATTGTTTAATAATTCTATTGCATTGATAATGAAACACCTTGTTTTTGGATGTACTTTTGCTTCCGGGTGTAAGTTGTTAATATTGAAAGAAAATGCATCCGGAAATTTCAGATATAAAAAAACGCATTAAATAAGTTGTTAACAATGTTTGATAAATCAAAAACTTTAGCATTGGGCTGCGATCAGGGTGGCTATGCATTAAAGGAATATATAAAGATAAAACTCGCAGAATCAGGATATTCGGTTCGTGATTTCGGAGCCTATTCGCCTGATAGTGTCGATTATCCCGACTTTGCCCACCCGGTAGCCAGCGCTGTTAACGATGGACAATTTCCAATGGGATTGTTAATATGTGGCAGTGGAAACGGGGTTTGCATGACAGCCAACAAATACGCCGGCATACGCGCTGCATTGTGCTGGAACACAGAACTTGCCCGACTGGCACGTTCGCATAACGATGCAAATATTCTTTGTTTGCCCGGCAGGTTTATTACCGAAGAAGAAGCGTTGAGCGCTGTTCAAATCTTTCTCGCCACCGATTTCGAGGGCGGACGCCACCAGGCGCGTATCGATAAGATTCCGTTGAAATAGCGGTTTGTACTTTATTGCAGGCAATAGTACCTTTGCAACACACATACATTTACTCAACACCTGAACTGAAACTACATGAGCGATTCCTACAATAAGTTTGTTGACGACAGTGAGAAAAAGGCGTTCGATAAGGTACACCGGGCAACCCTTGCATTTAATATATCGCGCTACGACGCTGCAGTGGTAAAAGGAAAGCAGCAATATGCCAACCTCGAACTGGCCCGTGAACGTGCTGCGCACATCAAATATAAAGTTACTACCGAACTGGCTAAATACCTGGTCGATTTCGAAGCCTCTTTTCAATCGCGGGGCGGTAAGGTAATATGGGCACAGGATGCTTCCGAAGCCATCAGCGAGATCCTCAAAATCATGAAACGCCAACAGGCAAAGCATGTAGTGAAGAGTAAAACCATGGTTACCGAGGA
>CAYNVK010000298.1:0-5033 GCA_964400395.1 uncultured Lentimicrobiaceae bacterium
ACAACAAACGCAGCCCGGGCAGGCAATCACACAGCAATCAACACCCAATACAAACCTTGTGGCTTCCGAGGCGCATGTAAAAGATAAAAATACAGATGTAGTAACTATCAACAAGCGATTTTTCTATGGTATCGTCTCCGATGTGGTTACCATGCTGCTTATTTTCGGCCTGATTTACTTCCCGAACTACCGGAATAAGGAGTTTATGTTTACATTCTTCCTTTTCAACATAATCATATTCATTATCACCTTTGTGTTGAATAAAACAAACATTTCGATGGGTGCGGCATTTGGATTGTTTGCTGTTTTCTCCATGTTACGCTACCGTACCGAAGGCATTTCGATGAAAGAAATGACGTACCTGCTCATAGCGATCGCACTTGGCCTGATAAACGCCATCGGATTAAACCTGGTGCCGATACTGGTGTTTAACTCCATTTTTGTTGTTTTTATTTTTGTACTCGACCATCCCATGGTTTTCAAGCAAGAAGTTTCGAAAACCGTTATGTACGAAAATATTGACCTGATCAGGCCCGAAAACCGCGATTTGCTGATTGAGGATCTGCGCAAACGTACCGGTATTAATATTCATCGCATCTCTATTATGTCAATTGACTTTTTGAAAGATGCCACCAGTATCACCGTGTATTATTACAAGAATAAATAAGCCGGTATGAATTTGAGGGGTAACCGTTATGCGGTGTTTCTGGTATTTACTTTTTGTATGCTTTGGGGCGTTGTGCTCAAAGGCCAGGTGAAAGATGCCGGGTTATGGACCTCAGTAAACCTGGAAGTAAAACTGGTAAAAAAGCTCTCGTTCAGCCTTTCGGAAGAGCTTCGGTTTAATGAAAATATTACTGAACTGGGCGCTGCATTTACGGATGCCGGTCTATCGTACAAGCTGAATAAACATTTTCAGTTTGGTGCCAGTTACAGGTTTATCCAGCGACGTAAAGTGGAAGACTATTACAGTTTAAGGCACCGCTTTTACGTGGATGCCAAATACAGTCATAAGTTAAAACCTTTCGAAGTATCGCTGCGTACCCGTTTCCAGGATCAGATTGAAGATTTAGGCCGCGCTGCCGATGGCGGCCAACCGATATATTACCTGCGTAATAAGCTGAATGCCAGTTTAAATACAAAAAAAGCCTACTCGCCTTATGTTTCTCTTGAGCTTTTCACACCGCTCAATTACCCGCGCGAAGTGGCGTTGGTTGGCATCCGGGCAACGGCAGGCGTTGAGTATGCGTTTACAAAACATCATAAAATAGATGCCTTTTACCTGATACAGAAAGAATTGAACGTGGAAAGGCAGGTAACAGATTTTGTTATTGGTATTGGCTATTTTTATAAATTGTAACACTCAGCGCAACATTGCTTTCAGCCGTTTTCGGGCGAGCAAAATATAACTTGATTTACCCCGTTGATTTTTGTAATTTTAAGAGTACAAATAAATGATGCCATGGCAACGGATTTCAAATGCCCGCATTGCTATAACCTGCTGAATGTAGGGCCCAACATTGTGTTTACAGCGCGTAACAAATGGGGAAAAGAAGGTTTAATTATGCTGCATCCCGAACTTGGGAATTACGCAGTGATTAAACATCCCAATTTTGATGTTCCAATAGGGGAGAAACTTGAGTTCTATTGCCTGTACTGCAACAAACCCCTGCTTTCGGAGCGAAATGCCAACCTGGCCAAGATACTGATGAGCGATGAGGATGGCCTGACATATGAAATCCATTTTTCGCGGATTGCCGGGCAGCATTCAACCTACAAGATTATAGGCGAAAATTTCGAAATTTTTGGTGAAGACGCTGAAGAGTACCGGCTAAATTTTGATTATTGAATATCAAATCACCGGCTCTGTTTACTAATTCATCTGCTTTTCAGGTTCCATCAAATTTTGGTTGTGTTACCTGATTAAAAGGAGAACCTTACTTTTTCTGTTCTTCAATCCGCCATTCTTCCTGCTCCTTGCTTTCGCGGATCATATCCTTCGGATTATCAATTTCCGGTCCTTCATGCAGTTGTTTCCAGTCGAATTTCTCATCCAGAGGATCAAGGGCTTTTTGCGGATCGAAAATCCTGGCATCAACCGGTAAGGCAACATAGGGCGTAAAATCGGGCGTATCGGTAAACATATCGGCAAGATCGCAGGCACCTGCATCGTATTGGTTCAGGTATGGGAGCCCAAGAACATTCCAGAAAGTCTTAAAAATACTACCGAAGCTATAATGGCTGTGGCTTACGTAATTTTTCCTGGCATAGGGCGAAACAACCATCAGTATACTGCGGTGCGCATCCACATGATCAACGCCGTTTTGTGCATCATCCTCGGTTATTACAATTGCCATATTGGCCCAGTAGGGCGTATGCGAAAGGAACTCAACAATGCGCCCCACAGCCAGGTCGTTGTCGGCCATATAGCTTTCGCGGAAAGGATAGCCCGCTTCGGGGCGCTCGCCGGCGCCATGATCATTTGGGATAATAACTGTAAGCAGTTGTGGCATGCTGTCCTTGCCGGATCCCCATTTTTCGGTAAACTCTTTTTTAAACATATCAATCCTGAACTGGTCGGGAATGGCAGTGTTATAGGTTGCATACAAGCGCGAAGTGTTATCGTAAAGCGTAGCCGGAAGCGGGAAATTTGCCACATGTTTTATGCCTCCGTACTTGTAAGTGTCCTGGTAGTCGGCGGGCTCGAACATAACGCTGAACCCGAAATTGTAATACGCTACCTTATGTCTGGCCAGGTGGTCCCACATGGAGCCGGCTTCGTTGTAGTCCTCGGGGTATATTGCACCTGAGGCGCCATTCATACCCAGGTTACCGGGCGCTTTGGAGTCCTCACGGTATTCGCGGTTGCCGCCATAATTGGCCGGTGTGGTAGCTTCAACCCATTCGTTGGGATAGGTATTTACCAGCCAGCGGTGTCCATCGGCCGAAACATCCGAATCAACATAAAAATTGTCGCTGAAACAGAAACTTTCAGCCAATTTCAGGTGGTTAGGCATTACTGTGGCATTTTCGACCCTGCTGCTTTTATTCCTGTTGGTAAATGTCCTGTTCCGGCCGTATCGTGCCAGGGTGGTATCGCCTTCGGCACCTTTTACCTGTCCCAGTATCTCGTCGTAAGTACGGTTTTCCTTAGAGATAAAAACAATATGTTTGATGGGCGACGATTTTGTGGCCGGTGCCAGCGGGATGGGATTGTTTATCCGCCATTTCAGTGTTTCCGATGAGGTTGGGGTAAACCTGAAATTATTACTGAGAACCTGCTTTGTTAAATTTTCGAGTTCCGTTTTGCCGGGAATATCTATAATTTCGATGGTGCCTTTCATCAGGCTGCCTATATAGCTTCCTTCGGGTCCGGTAATAAAGTTCATGCCACCGTTGGGCCCGCTTCCATATCCTTTGGCATTGGCCACAATAAGTCTTTTACCATCAGGTGCAACCTTTATACGGGCCGGGAACCAGCCGGTGGGGATATGCGCCGATACGCTAAGGGCTTCTACATCAATAACCGCAACGGCATTAAGCCCCGACTCAGTTACATAAACTGTTTTGCCATCGGGCGAAATATCCAGTCCGAAAGGGATTACGCCCCGGTATTTCGCCAGGCGTTGGTCGGGAGAAAGTTTTATGTGTTTTACGATTTTGTTTTTGCGGGCATCAAGCACAGTGATGTTATCGTTATTTCCATTCGAAATAAACACATAGCGATCACTTGCCACAATTGAATTTGGGCTCGATCCGCCAACCGCCGGAAAATCTTCAACCATTTGGCCTACCAGGTTGCCGGTTTTAATTTTAGCTACTACGCGGGGTTTGTTGTTTTTTTGAAGGCTTACTGCCCATACCGAAAAACTTTCATCGGTATTTACCGGTCCCAGCCCGGGTATTTCGAGCGAATCGCTGTGAAAGCCTTCCTCTGATTGTTTGGTTCCGTAAGCCGCCGCCGGGAAGTCGATGGTGCCATTTTTCCATTCACCGTTTTTCCGGCGTTTCACCAGGCTGTACTCATACATTCCGACATTGGCAACATAAACCGTTTTTTCGTCGGGCGAAAGTGCGATCCCGAAAGGATACCTGCCAACCGGCACATTGTAAAGCAGTGATTTACGATGCACGTCGATCACGATCAGCCGGAAACTTATCTGGTCGACGGCATAAAGCCTGCTGCCATCGGCGCTCATTACCATATCGCCGATATAGCCATGCGTGTAATCCACTTTATTATCAGCAAAGCTGCAATTAATTGAATCCGTTTTTATACCCGTATTTATATCGAACAAGTAGATCTTATTCTCCTGTCCACCGGCTACGTACACAGTTTTGTTATCGGGCGAAATGGCCAGCCCCATAAAAACCGAAGCCAGTACACCGTTGTCGGTAGCCGGGCCTGGTGGCACCTGCTGCGATTCGGGATGACCTGAATTCAGGTTCCGTAAAATGGTGATTGACAAGGGCTGTATGCCCGAATTTGCTGTTACGGCAATGTTTCCATCCCGGCTGACTGCCAGCCCGTAAGGATGTGGTGCTGTAGTAAAACTTTTACCGGCAGGTGTAATTATGCGGCCATTGGGAATTACTGTATTTCCTTGTTTATCAATATGTGTGTACTGCTTTTCGGCGGGAGGAGTGATCAGATAGTCCTGTTGCTGAGCCATTCCCGGCAATATAAACATCAGTATGGCAAGGGAAATAATGAGCTTCTTCATGTAGGCGTTTTTAAAGTATGATTTGGTTTCAAGAATGTACCGGTTAATGGAGGATAAAATTACAAATCCCTTTCTATAACAGGGAAAATTATTTTATGAAATATTGAGTTGAGTGAATTGTGCATAGTGCTTAGTGCATAGTGCTTAGTGCTTGGTGCTGGGTGATGGGTGCTGAGTGTTGAGTGCTGGGTGCATAGTGCTATGTGCATAGTGCTTAGTGCATAGTGCTGGGTGCTTTGTGTTTTTTTGATTTGTGCAGGGTCAGTATCTGCCGCATTCCTTTAGTTGCCGATTATTAATTTGAATTGA
>CAYNVK010000299.1:0-5025 GCA_964400395.1 uncultured Lentimicrobiaceae bacterium
TGCCGAGGTTGAATTAAATGCTGAAGCAGAAGAATTTGTAAAACCTACCTGGCTTGGAGAAGAAGTAACCGGTGATGTAAAGTATTACAACTCAATGCTGATGAAGCATCCATTTACAAAATGGTAGTTTAAGTTGAGTGATTTGATTGAAATAACCTGCCTGGACACTATTCAGTAGGGTCCAGGAAGGTCTTTTCATTTTCCTGCTAAACTGAATGCATTTACAAATTAACAATTTAACAAAATGACAGAGCCTGAAATAAAATCACCTGAAGACACAAGCTTCGATCTGCTGGATATGCATAACTACCGCATCGAAAAGCTTCCGAAGCGTAAAAAGGGGAATTTTGAAAAATGGCTGACGTATATCGGTCCGCCCCTTGCAATAATTTCATTTGTATTATTTGGCTTTGTGCTCAAACTGTCATTTCTGCAACAAATAGATCCGGTTCACCTTACCGAAGAGGCAAAGAAAGTATTCGATAAAATCGGTCCTGAAGCTTTTTCACGAAATAACGCTTTGCTGCTTGGAATTTTTGTTGCAGGGCTCATTCTCTGGATAACAGAATCGCTTCCTAATTACCTGACTTCGCTCATTCTTATTGTTAGCCTGGTACTTACCGGCGTGCTACCTGAAAAGAAAGCCTACGCCGAATTAGGCAACCCTGTTATGTGGCTGAATATCATGTCGTTTGTTTTGGCTAGCATGTTGGTTGCAACCGGAGTAGCCAAACGATTTGCACTATGGTTTATCCTTAAATTTGGCAAAAATGCAGGGAGTATTTTCCTGAGTTTCATGGCTATAAATATTGTTTTATCAGCATTTATTTCAGCCACCACTGCCAAAGCGGCTATTTTATTACCCATTTTTATGGTTATAGCAGCTATTTACGGTGCCCGTGGCGGCGATCATCGCAATAATTTCGGACGAAGTGTTGTATTGCAGAATTTGTTATACATCAATATTGGTGCAAGCGGTTTCTTAACAGGATCAGGGGCCAATTTACTGGCTGCAGCCATAATAGGCGGGGCAATTGGTGGAAATATTTTTTTCAGCGACTGGATGATGGCTATGTTTCCAATGATGCTGATCATGATGCTGATTGGATACTGGCTTGCTATGAGAGTTTTCTTTCCGCTTACTCCTGCTGAACGATTGCCGCAGATTGAAGGTGGTATCGAAAGATTGAAAAGTGAATACGCCAAACTAGGGAAAGTCAGTTTCCAGGAAAAAAAATCGGTAGTAATCTTTCTTCTAATTCTTGCTTTCTGGTCAACAGACAAAATACATGGTATTAGCCCGACTGCAGTTGCTTTTGTAGGAGCTATCATCGCCCTGCTGCCGCGTATCGGAATAATCCAATGGAATGAAGTTGATATTCCATGGCACCTGATGTTGTTTTCAGCCGGAGCCTATGCACTGGGCGCCGGATTTGCAGCAACAGACCTTCCTTCAATCGGTGTGAATGCGTTTTTCGATCATATCGGAATAGGAAACGATACTCCGTTTTGGGTACTTTATTTATTATTGACCGGTGTAATGGTTTTCAGTGCTCTGTTATTTGAATCAAAAACAATGCGGGCCATGATATTTGTCCCAATAGCCATTGGCGTTGCCGGTCGGTTTAATTTGAGCATAATTAGCCTGGCTCTTCCGGTAGCTTTTATGATCGAGCATGTATACGTTTTGCCTTTCAACAGCAAACCCGCAGCTCTGTTATACGAAACTGATCATTATAGTATTACGGATACGTTTAAATATGGATTTACGATGATGGTAACTGCCTGGCTGATTATAATTATTGCCGGTGAAACCTGGTTTAAATTCTTAGGAATCACCCCAAATGGCGTTTTTGGTATTTTCTAAATGACCTGGCCATATTTCGAAACTGAATTTCCGGTTAGAATTGCATTAAAAATGTTTGAATTAAAAGGAGCTTATTGCTTTGATTTTCAGACAACTTTAAAAATAACGGTATAACATGCTGATAAAAACATATAACGATTTTGTTAATTTCCTGAGTTTTGCCACAAAGCTCAGGAAACTGCGCAGCCGTATAAATCAAAGCATTGATATACCTGAAATAATCAGTGAATTCCCAAATTCACACCCCAGGGGATTTATTAAGGAATTCAGAAAAAGAAGGACAACAATTGTTGAGACTTACTTACGGATTACGAAATGCCTTGAATCAGCTGATTACAACGAACGTGTACATGCTCTAGGACTGTTAGCTGAACATATAATGTATTCACGTTCGTTAAAAATGCCGCTTAACGCTGCAAGAGTTCAGCTTGCCCTCATGAAGGAAGTTGTTAAAAACCGCGATGACAAACGTGTGCAACTCGAATTGATGCGTGATTTTACGGTTTCATCGTACGGGCATCCAAGGGCGATCCGAAATTTCCTGAAAAAGCTGGATATTATAGAGGTTCCCGAAACAGGCGAGGAACTCAAAGACTTGAAAATGGGTTGGGATTTTCATGTTCACGACAGTACTTCGTATGGGCGTAAATCGCCGATTCAGCTTATCATTGATGCATTTATTAAAGGTATTTCCGAACTAACTATCGCCTACAACAACCTGGATCGGGAGGAGGCCGTAAAAGAAGTGCTGGAGGCGGGCCGCATATTGGGAATAAAAGTAAATATAGCTTTGGAATTCAGTGCTTTAACCAATGGTATGCGGTTCCATTATATGTATATTTTGCCTAATTTCTCGAGTAAAAAAGGGCGGTTCAAGAAATTCCTTAAGCAAAAGTCCGACGATTTTAAGGAGTTCCTTCACGAACTTGAAGAAAATGAAAAAAAACGGGAGAAAAATATCGCTCAACTGATTGAAGATTTTAATAGTGAGCATCTTCCAAAAATTAATGAAGGATACGAACCCGATTCAATTTACTATCTTCAACCAATTTCAATCAATGGCGAGGAAAAATCATTAGGAAATAAAATCTATTCGCGGCGCCAGCTGGGAGAATTCCTGTATCCCAGGCTTAAAGAGGTTCTTGAAAAAAGAGCGTTACAGATTACTGCCCTGAAAATCCAGACAGAGAACGCTCCCGAGCAGTTTAGTATACGCGAAATTGAAAAAATCCAAAAACAGTTTATTAAAATCCGTACTCAATACCGCGACCTGCAGGCTGAAAAAATAAGGCTTGCCTATTTTGCAGGAAACGAATCCATAGATGCCGAAACAGCCGTCAGCAGCCTCAAAGATATCTATAACCTTGCTAAAAAAGCTGGTGGAAGCATTAAATTTATCCAGCCGCTAGAACATGGGTTGCAGGCTGCCATTGATAAAATTCTCGAAAACCACGAAATGCTGGCTTTTACCGAGATATATAATATGTATGGAACTATTGAAACCAAAGAATCTGATTTTGTGATATTTGCAAACTTTATCAGGTTCCTGAATGAAGGCAACCAGGTTGAAATAATTAACTTATTAAAGCTAAACAAGTTAACATTTAATCAGGAAAAACTTGATCAGGCGATTGAGTATTTTCGTCAAAATACACTGATACCTGCTATTGGAAGCGATGCAGCAGGAAGGTCGACGCTGGCACCGGGTATGGGATTTGTTTTAGAAAGCCGTTTGCCAAAACAGCAAAGAAAATACTTTGAAAAACATCATTACACCCTTCCCGACGAGATATCGCAATTGATCTTTAAACTGGCGCGAATACCTAAAACACCACTAAAGAAAAAAGAAAAACCTAAAATCATCTGCCTGGGCAAACTCGATTCCGGTAAGCAAAACATGTTGGGAGATGAAAAAATCGAAAAGCCCATTAATCCGTTGCGTGCGTGGGAATACCTCAATCCTGCAATAAAAAATTCCATATTTATCCTGATTGGATTTATACCTGCCTACCTGACAGTTGGTTACGAATATGCACTTTTATGGCTCGCAATCACAGGTTCGCGTAATATGTTTGTAGATGTAATTTCAGGAAACGGATTTAAACCCAAGGAGTGGCATTCGCAGGATATCAACTGGACCAATTTTGCACACTCCCTGTTCTGGACAGGTTTTTCGGTTCCAATCCTGGGATTTGTGAAAGCTCAGTTCGATATTGCCTGGACCGGACAACATGAAGGCGCCCTATTTGAAACTGTTAAGTTCTTTTGCCTCAATATATCCAATGGATTATACCTGGCTACACATAATTACATCAGGGGATTCGACAAAGTTACAACCCGGAGCAATTTTTTCCGAAGCATAATAGCCTGGCCGTTTGCAGTCGCATTTTCACCCCTGGGAAATGCACTGTTTTTACCCAGTATTGTTCAAACAAAATTCTGGTCCGATTTTATCGCGGCAATTATTGAGGGAAGTGCGAAGTACAAAAACATTATCCGTGTAAAATATCAGATAATGAGCAAACTGATTCCTGATCTGGTTAGCGAAGATGAAGAAACAGAAAAGCTTGCAATGCTTGATATGATTTATTTTATTAACGAAAGTACCCGGGCTAAAACTGCATTAAGGAAGCAATTAGTTCCGGATCAAAGTATAAGAAACAGGTTGATGACGTTTATTCAGCGAAGAGAGAATCCGGTAGTAATGCCAAATGAATCACTTACTGAACTTAAAAAGCGGATGGAACTTCCTGGCATGGCTAACGAACTGACAACCTTCATTATTGAACGCTACCACCGTGAACAAAGTTTGTTCCTGGTAGAAATGGTATCAGAGAACTATTACGAACTTAAGAACTGGATTGAACAAATTGACAAATAGCAATTTACCTATTTTCCCGATTGACAGATTCAAATACTAAAATATTTCAAAATCAGCATTTTGCTTGTTTGAACCTTTAGAAATACATTTTTTTCAGATTGTTTCTCTGTCCACTGAAAATGAATTTATAATTTCCTGATCACTTGTTTAAACATGTTTTTGGATTGATTCCCAACAGTTGTGTTAAGAGCTGAAGCCCCGCTCATTTTTTTTCTTCCTCAATAAAATAATAGTGCCTGAAGAATTGTTATTTTTGAAAGGTGAAATAAAAAATATG
>CAYNVK010000300.1:0-5020 GCA_964400395.1 uncultured Lentimicrobiaceae bacterium
TTCGGGCGTTAACAGTATTTTGCCTGTCGACGTTTCGCGTAAAACCGTGGTGGCTGGCAAATCAACCCTTGAATACGTGTCAGTAAAATATTTGAAACCGGGCGAAAATACCGCCTGGTGATTGGCGGCTTCTGGCGTAAGTTCTACCAGGTTGCTGCCATCAAAATTTACCCGGTAGTAATGCAGCAGGTAAGGATCTTCGCCAGGATGCATGCCACTGGCTGCAAATATCAACTGCCGTGCCGAATCAAATACCTGTACAACGTCGCGAACAACCCAATTACCTTTGGTTACCTGGTTTTCGAGTGTGCCGTCGCCGCGATACAAATAGATATGGTTCCAGCCATCCCGCTCCGAAGTCCAGAGTATTTCTTTGCCATCGTCAACATCGTGCCGCGAAAGTTTGGAACTGTAATCGATAAAAGTTTCCGATTTTTCATCAATCAACACCTTACAGTTTCCTGAAGCAGCATTTACCTCTACCACCTGGTAACGCTGGTGCCCGCGTTGGTTGAACTCGAACGTGAAGGAACGGTTATCTTTATGCCAGCGGATGTTGCCGAGTGTAAACTGGTTCAAAAAAGGTGTTCCGTCGACCGGTATTTGTTTCTTCGCTCCTATGTCGAAAAGCACCGGGCTGCTGATGGGTAATGCATCACCGGCTTTGGGATAATAACGTTTCTGGAGTTTGGGCTGCAACTGATCCGAAGGCGATGATTCCACAAAATAGATATAGTGCGGAATTTCGGCGCGTACTTTTGTACCGGCCAGTTTCTGCGAATCGGGCGACCAATACAATTCGGCCGCATAATATTCGCCCACGGATCCGTCGAAACTGAGTTGCACCTGATTTTTGCCGGCTGTATCTCTAATAAATACATTGTTTTCGCGGATAAAGGCATACCATTTCCCATCGGGAGATTTTACAGGTGGACCGGTATGATCCTCGGCTCTTTCGCCCCAATAGCCATCGGGTGTGTTTTTAGCTTTGGTTCCGTTTTTTTTCAGTGTATTTTTCAGCCGGTTCCACTCGAAGAGTATGGTATCAACCTGGAATGCGAACAGCTTACCATCCGCCGAAAGGGTACCATTTACAGGTGCGAACTCTTCGTTTTTGACCGGCTTTTTCATGATCTCCGAAAGTTGCTGCACCAGCTTGCCTGTTTCGAAGAGTTTTTCTTTTTTCAATTTCTCTGCATTCACAGTCCAAAATTCCTTTCCGCCCGGGGTTAGCGTTGAATACCAGAAATACGGATTGTTTTCGTCCCAGTTAATTCCCTGCACCGCATGATAAACGGATTTGCCGAATACGTCGGCCAGTGAATCGGCACGCTGATAATCGGATGGGGTGAATGATTTCTGGGCTGTTGCAGCCGCGGAAAAAACAATTACTGCACATAGCGTCAGCAACAGGTTATAGCATTTATTCATACCATTTCATTTTTGGTAAAGTAACAAGTTATCCACGTATATTAACTATCAGAGAGGCTGGAAAAACAAAGCCAGGAAGCTACTTTACAAGTAATTTCCCGACTTTGCATCACGCTGTTTTTAAGTATTTCAACTACTCCTGTTTCTTAATGGTACGGCAACCGAATACCCGCCCGGCGGTACGGTCGTAATTGGCTTCAATGCGCACGTTGATGGTTGTTTTTCCTTCAATCAGGCTGGCAGGAAGCGGGTATTCAAAATCATAGAACTTTCCGGTTGTACCCCCGTTCCAATCAACAGTTGCTATCAAAACACCTTCAACCTTAACATCAAACTTACGGTTTTTATCGTCACCGATATAAGTAAGCAGTAAGGCATTCGAAACCTGGGGCTGAACTTTCATATCGAAGGCGAAATAATTGGCAGGGCGGGCTTCGCGTCCGGTGCGGCCCAGCGCTTCGTCAACATACGATCGTTCGCTGGCTTTCAGGTTGTGATCGCGCTCGGGTTGCATTTCCCCGATCCTGAAGTTATCAATGGTTGTATTTTCGATGGCCTGCTGACGTTTCTTCTCTGCCTCATAATCAGCCTGCCGGGTAATCCATTCTTCCTGGGTAAAGAAATCGAAATAAACGGTGTAATACTGGTTATATGTTTTATAAAATGGTTTCAAAGGCGGATCGAAAGGTTTCCCGACACCCGACATGGTAAATTCCAGTGGTTTGCCTGATGCTGGTTTCAGCCAGTTACTAACCTCACGGTCGGAAGTGAGCAGTACCGGCACGCCCACAACCGGATCGGGAGCTACCTCGCCCAGCTGACCGGCTAACACAATCGGGCCATTGAGTATAGCAACACGGTTCTTGTTGTCGGGCATACTTTCGGTATACAAACTCATGGGCAAGGTTATTTCAACGATGTCGTTGCTTTTCCAGGTCCGCTCCACCACCAGGAATCCTTCGTTGTTAATGGATGGAGTTTCGGTTTTACCGTTAACTTTTACCTTAACGCCACCCGATGCCCATTTGGGATTACGCAGATACAGCGCAAACTTAACCGGCTTTTTGGCAGTAAAACTCAGCTTAACGGTATTTGCTTCCGGAAAAGCTGTTTCCTGTTTCAGGGTAATTCCTTTTTCCTTCCAGTTGAGCACCGAAGGGATAAAGAGGTTTACGTACAGACCTCCGTTACTGGCCTGGTAATATATACTTTCAACATACTTGCCGTGGTTTTCCATGCCGGTGCCCACACAACAGGTAAAGGTATTGAACTTATCGCTGAATTGCTTTTGCGTACCCATGCGCAGGGGAACAAAATAACACATCATACCGTCAGTTGGATTCTGCGATGCAAGAATATGATTGTATAATGCGCGTTCGTAATAGTCGGTATAATCCTGGTTGGGATTAAGACAGAACAAATGCATGGTAAGCTTCAGCATGTTGTAGGTGTTACAGGTTTCGCAGGTGTTATCGCTGAGCCTGTCGTTCAGTTTATCGGCTTCGCCGCAATATTCGTAACTGCTGTTGCCGCCAATAACATACGAGTGATGATGAACCATGGTTTTCCAGAAAAAGGAAGCAATGGTTTTATCTTTTTCTATACCGGTAATTTCGTACCGGCGTGCGGAGCCAACCGCTTTGGGTACATTGGTATTGGAATGCTTGCCGGGCATCGGGTCAATTTCTTTGGCAAGTTGTCCCATCACAAATTCGTCGTCGAATTTATAGGACAGCTCCAGGTATTTTTTATTCCCGGTAATGGCATAAATATTTGCCAGTACATCCTGCATACCGCCATATTCGCAGTTCAACATTTTGAGCCGCTGTTCTTCGGTAAGGTTTTTCATGATTTCGCCTGTCCAATCGGCCATTTTAACAACAACCTGCAGGGCTTTGGCATTATCGCAATACAGGTAGGCATCCACCAGCCCGGCCATTACTTTATGAACGGTGTACCAGGGCGACCAGCCTCCGTTCAGGTCGAAACCACCTGACTTAATAATTCCGTGCGAAACTTTCCAGAAAATTGAATCTTCGTTCGGTATAGCGCCCACATAACCGGTTTTACGTGCCTGCTGGCAACGTGCCAGTTCGTTAACAATATAATCGGAACGTTTTTTAAATTCGGCATTGCCCGAAGTTACATAGAACATGGAAATAGCCGACAGGTAATGCCCCAGGCTATGTCCCGAAAGGCCATCGCTCTCCCAGCCACCGTACACGTCGCCTTTGGTAGGCAAACCGGCATTGCTGTAAAAGCGATGCAACAGCCTGTTGGGTTCAATTTCGAGCAGGTATGCTGCATCCCGGTCCATGGCATTTTTAAACGCGCTTCCCGGCAGCAGTTTCACATCGCGCAGGTTAAACGCCCAGGCTTTCATTTGAACCACCGGCGCAACTTTTACTTTTTTATCATTCTTAACCGGTACGTAGGATTGACTCTTTACCGAACAAGTAATGAATGCAATTAAGGAGAGAATAATGATCTTCTTCATGTTGAATTTATGTTTGATTGTTAGTTTAGCATACTGGCGAACATACATTTTTGTTTCACCAGCAAACTGCACCGGATGATTATTTATTCTCCGGATCCATTTCCGGATGACTATTACTTTGTTTGTTTCAGAAGTAGTACTCCGTGCGAAGGAATTGATAGTTCGGCACTTGACTGGAACCTGCCCAGCTCTTTCTGCCTCCAGAGATCGCGTAAGCCCATGTTCTGTTTCAGCCCTGCTTTTTGAAAATCGAGCGTAAACCCGGCTGTTTGTTTACCGGTATTGAACACTCCTACAGCTTGCGTACCGTCAGCCAGCTGTTTAACCCAAACCTGCACATTGCCCTGTACAGTTACCTGTTTAGCCTGGCTACCCAGCGGATCCTGGTCAATGGCAATTACTTCGTCATTGGTAAGCAGGTTGAGTGTAAAATCATCCAAACGCTGAAGGTCGCAACCTATGAGCAAAGGTGCCGAGAGCAGGCTCCATAACGAAATATGCGTGTATTGTTCGTCGGGAGTGAGCCTGGTGGGATGAAGATTTGGACCCCAGCCAACCCAGCCTACAATCAGCATATCGGGATCGTTCCAGTTGCCTGGCCTGGCATAGGGTTGGTTCGCAACCTGGCTAAACCCGATTTCGTATAAACTTTCCCAGGTATCAGTAATATCGCCGGTAGTACGCCACAGGTTCCCTCCCACTTTATCGCCCCATTTCCACACATCACCCATACCATACTGGCAAAGGCTGTAAACAATATCGCGGTTAACAACGGCAAGTGCATTGCGCATCACAAAATATGGTTTCTGGTATTCGGCCAGTGTAGTATCTTTTGCAATGCCATCGTAAGAGCACCAGTCGTATTTCAGGTAATCAACTCCCCACAATGCAAACGAGCGGGCATCCTGTGCTTCGTGCTGGTAACTTGCAGTATAACCACCGCAGGTAAGCGGGCCGGGTGAACTGTAAATCCCAAATTTAAGCCCGAGTGCGTGAATACTGTCACCAAGACGTTTCATATCGGGGAATTTTTCATTGGTGAGTATATTCCCGGCGGCATCGCGCTTGGGTTCCTTGTCGCGGTTAATTTCC
>CAYNVK010000301.1:0-4998 GCA_964400395.1 uncultured Lentimicrobiaceae bacterium
GGCATTGGTTGCAACCACAGTATAAACACCTGTAAGGTTGTGTGTTCCAAAACTGATGGCTGATCCGTTACCAACTACCGGGCTGCCAACATTGATGCTTCCATTCCAGCGAAGCTGGTATAAAACACCGGTTTCTGAGTTTTCGAGGCCCAGGGCCGAACCTACACAGCTTATGCCTGCAGGTGTCATTGAATATGCCACAGGGGCTGCTTCAATAATTGAATTGCCATCCATGTCGCCCTGGCAATATGATGCCTGGTTGTAAGCTCTTATGGTATACTTGCCGCCTGTTACCTGTGGTCCGAAATCAATGGCATTACCTGTTCCGGGGATGGTATCGAGGTTAACGGATCCGTTTAAAACGAGTACATAATTAAAGCCTGATTGCGAACCATTCAGCCCTACTGATGTGCCTGCGCAGTGTTTTCCTGCAGGCGTGGTTGTGAATACCAGGGGCAGCGGGTCAATTACGGTGCTGTCGGCCATTACGGAATTACAACCGGTAATGTCGTTTACTGCCCTTACAGTATAGGTGCCGCTTAAGGTTTGCGGTCCGAAACTGATCACGCCACCATTTCCAGCCACAGGAGCTCCCATATTGAATATACCATTCAGTAATAACTGGTAGGTTACGCCGGTTTGTGAAGCTGATAGGCTGATTGAAGTACCAAGGCACTGAACACCTGCAGGTTGCATATTGTATTTTACAGGGCTGTCATTCATTACAGTTACCCCGTTCATCGGGAATATGCAGTACGAAGTTTGATTAACTGCGATAACAGTGTATTTGCCGGCAGTAAGCTGAGGTCCGAAAGTAACAGGCATTCCGGTGCCCGAAATGGTATCAACATGTATGGAGTTGTCGAGCAACAGCACATAATCAACACCAATTTCTGAGCCATTTAAACCGATTGATTCACCTTCGCAAGCTGTACCATCAGGGGTAATTGTGAACGCGGTTGGGTCGGCATATAAGGTTGAACTGTCGTTCATGTACGAAACGCAACGGGTAATAACATCGGTAGCTATTACGGAATAAGTTCCCGGAAGTGAGCCGGTGCCGATGCTGATTGCTGATCCTGTACCTGCTACCGGTGCGCCCTGGTCGAAGGTTCCGTTCCAGCGGAGTTGGTATTCAACACCGTTCTGCGAACCCGAAAGGGTAATCATCTGCCCGGGGCAAAGTATGCCTGCAGGATTTACTGTATAAATTTCGGGGGCTATCTGTATAAATGTGCTCCCGTTCATCATGGCTTCACAACCGGTAACAGGATTCACGGCTTTTACAGTGTAGGTGCCGCTTTCGGTTTGAGGGCCAAAATCAAGGAATCCTACTACGCCGGTTCCTGTAATGGTTTCAACAGGAACTCCGTTAAAGAGCAAGGTATATATTAACCCCTTTTCGGATCCGTTAAGCCTGATGATCGTTCCTGGACATTGCGGTCCGGTTGGATCCATTGTATAAATAGTTGGTGCCGGATAAACGGTGATAACAGCACTGTCGTCCATCATTTTGTCGATGCCGGCAAAAGTGTTTATTGCGCGTACCTCGTACATTCCGTTCTTGGTAAACGGTCCCCAGGTGAGCGGGGCATTTGTTCCGGCAACCAGTGCACCGTATGGGAATCCATTGCGCAACAGCTGGTAATCGATATCAGCTTCCGAACCCGAAAGATGAACTGTTAAGCCAGGCTGGCCTTCGCAGATAATACCACCTCCGTACACTTCGAATGCAACCGGGTAAGGAAGTATGGTAACGTTAACACTGGCATTCATCAGTACGCTGCAGCCTGTATTTACATCAGTACCTTCAACGGTGTAGGTTCCGGGTTGTGTCTGGAAACCAAAGTTAATGGCTGATTCCGAACCCATGATTGGTGAGCCGACTGGGACATTGTCGCAGAATAACTGGTAACTGATACCGGCATCACCATGAAATAAACCAACTTCTTTACCTTTTCCGCCTGCCGGATATGCGCCGCCACCGGTTACCAGGTATGCTGCCGGAGGAGTTGTTATAATAACGGTTGCGCTGCCATTCATCTGGTTGTTGCAACCCGTAAGATTATTGGTTGCTTCAACGGTATAGTTGAATGCTGCTGTGCGGTTGCCAAAGCTGATAGGGGCTCCTGTACCGGTTACGGCTGCTCCGTCGGCAACACCGCCACGGTACAGCTGATAGTTTGTGTTTAGTTCCGATCCGCTGAGTCCGATCTGTACCCCGTTGCTTGCATAACAATAGTTACCCCCGCCAATTACGCTGAAAGGGATAGGAAGCGGGTTTACCAGAACTGTTACCGTAGCTGTAGCTGTATTGAAGCCATCATTGGCTATTACAGTATAAGTTGTTGTTACATCGGGCGATACCACAGGATTTTGTGATGTGGATGTCCATGCAGGGCTTCCGGCAGGTGAACTGGTCCAACTGTAAGTATACGAACCCGATCCGCCTGATACTGATGCTGGCAGCTGGGCTGTGGATGCATCGGCACAAATGGCAGCGGGTAATGATGCAACGCTTACAAACAGGGGATTACCTGTAAGTGAAACGGCAACCTGGTCCGAAGCCGAACATCCGTTACCATCTGTTACAGTAAGGGTGAAGGTGGTATTCGAATAAATATTTGTTGTTTTTGGTGTTGCGCTGTCGTCGCCGGTAGCTATCAGTGATAATGGCAACCACGCATATTTTATAGTTCCAAAACCTCCTGAGGCCGATCCGCCTAAAGTGGTGCTTATCCCGTAGGCAATAACCTGGTCAGCGCCAGCATTGGCAACCGGCAATGGGTTGATTGATACCATTACACTGCTGCCCATGTCGATAGTACAACCTGTCGAAACCCGGGTTGCCACCACGGTATAAATTCCTGCCAGGGTCTGGTTTCCAAAGCTGATGGCTGATCCGCTTCCCGAAACAGGGGCTCCCACAGGATTAACATCATTAAATAATTGGTAGTTAACTCCCGACTGCGATCCGGCAAGACCTACCACAACACCGGCACCACCTGCACAGTAGCTTCCGCCACCGGTAAGTGAATATTGGGTTGGTAATGGATTTACGGTAACTGATACCGGTGCCGTTGCTGTATTAAAACCATCGTCAACGGTTACAGTATAAACAGTAGTTACTAAAGGTGAAACGGATACGCTGGCTGCACCTGAGGTGAATCCTGCCGGTACCGAGGTCCATGAGTAAGTATAAGTCCCTGATCCTCCCGAAGCATTGGCAGAAAGTAAAGTGCTTTCGCCAACACAAATACTCGATGGAACAGCAGTAGGGGCTGCCGTTACCGGGCTGCCAACTACAAACACGGTGATGGCATCACTTGCACTGCATCCCGATGCATCATTTACTGTCAAAGTATAGGTGCGGGTCAGGAATAATTTCTCCGTTTGTGGATTCAGCGTATTTTCGCCTGATGCGATATAGGTATTTGGTGACCAGTTATAGCTTAATAAGCCTGTACCTCCGGTAGCTACACCATTAAGGGTTGTAAATATCCCGTAAGGAATGGTGAAATCGGAACCTGCACTTGCCTGTGGCAATGCCCTTACCGTTACCACCAGGTTTACCGATGGGCCTGCACATGCGTTTGGAGCTTGCCCGAATGGGGTAAGAACGTAGGTTACGTTGATATCATTATTGGTGGTGTTAACCAAAGTTTCGCTGATGGTAGCTGTGGTGCCCGATCCCGGGGCATTGCTGATCCCCGAAACTGCAGCACGCGACCAGGTATAAGTTGATCCCGCGATGTTGCTGGTGATTTGATAGTTGAAAGCCTGGCCGCTGCAGATGGATTCTGAAAGGTTGCTTGTGATAATCGGATTTGGATGAACCGTAATAACATAGTCAGCTGCATTGCCGGTGCAACCCGGTGTGGCGTTGGTAGTGGGTATAATATGATAGGTAACCGTTCCTGCAGTAATATTGCTGTTGGTAATGGTCTGCACAGGAATGCTGCTGCTGCCTGATGCCTGGTATCCGGTAATGGATGCAGCCGAAGGGGTTGCCGTCCAGTTGAATGTGGTGCCGGCTACATTCGAAAGCAAATTTACATTGGATGTGTTTGATCCTGAACAAATAGATTGTGCCATCGATGCATTGGTGATGGATGGCAAAGGATTGATGGTAACCAGGTGATTAATTCCCGGGCCCACGCATCCGCTGAATGAGGGAACTACCGTATAATTTACAGTGCCGGCAACATTCAGCGAACTGTTAATGGTTTGGGCCGGCAGTGATGCCGATCCCGAAGCTGTGTATCCGCTTAGTCCGGCGCCCGATGGTACAGCGGTCCAGCTATAGGTTGTTCCGGCTACTGCCGAATTAAAAGCTACCGGGGTAGTTGTTGATCCGCTGCAGATTGACTGGCTGTTCAGGCTCAGTGTTGCCGTGGGGACAGGATTTATATTTAAGGTATAATCAGCCGGTGTGCCGCTACATCCGTTGGCAAATGGAGTAATGGTGTATATTACCGAGCCGGGAGCAGATGCAGTGGTACTTACAGTCTGATTGATGGTATTACCGCTTCCGCTCGAAAAACCTAAGGTTCCCGGAGTTCCGTTGGCAACCCAGCTGTACGAAGCACCTGCTACGTCGGCCGAAAGTGCAAGGTTTAACGGTGCGCCCGAGCAGCGGGTGGAAGCCATGGGGGCAACGGTTAATGAAGGTCTTGGGAAAACAGTTACATTGAAATTTACCGGGCCATTTGTACATCCGTTCAGTTCCATCTCAACGGCATAAACAACCATGCGGGTTACATTCTCGTTGTTGGTAAGTGTCTGCGATATCACAGATCCTGTACCATCACTGAAACCTGTTACATTTCCGGTGGTCGATGCCTTCCAGGTAAATGTTATGCCAGGTACATTGCCTACCAGGTTAATTACAACATTATTGCCTGAGCAAACAGTAGGATTGCTGGGTACCACTGTAAGTACCTGCTCCGGATTTACATTTACCGTAACATGAATGTCAGCTCCCACGCAACCGTTAAA
>CAYNVK010000302.1:0-3452 GCA_964400395.1 uncultured Lentimicrobiaceae bacterium
GGCCGGATGACTGAAACAATGTTTGCGGGCTTCCCAAACAGGTCGAACAAATGAACATATCCCGTAAGGTTATCGATGCTTTGCCTGTAAACCAGTATTTTGGAGTGTTGTGTTTCGGTAAACAACCTTTGAAGTTCATCCACGGGGGTGTCGTCGTCAACCGCAATAATTTCGTTGCGGGGCACCATGCACTCGCGTACTTTGGTACTGTGAAACTCGCGCACATTCTGAATCATCTGCATTTCCGATGCCTCGTCGACCTGTGCTGCCGCCGGATTATAAAAATCGCGTATATATTCATCAAAATCCACAGCCGTAAACTGGTACCTTACATTCCCTGTATTCATTCCAAAAACATAGCGCAGGAGAATTTCCGACAGCCCCAGGAAAAAATACATAAAAGGATAAAGTACCAGGTAAACCAGGTATACCGGTATGGCAAAAATGCTGAGCAATCCGTTGGGGTTAAGCCGGAATAAGATTTTTGGCAGGAATTCGGCGGTAACCAGGATGAGCAATGTTGAAAGCAAGGTTTGTAACACCAGTATCACGCCTTCGGTTACCAGCTGCGCCGGCAGCATTCGCACAAGCAATGGTTCGAGGATAGCTGCAGCTGCAATACCATAAATAACCAGTGAAATATTATTACCCACCAGCATTGCCCCGATAAAACGCGAAGGGTGGTGTACAAACCCTGATATAAGCCTGGCCGAAAGTATGCCTTTGCCTTTTTCGAGTTCGATGCGCAGTTTATTGGAGCTTAAAAAGGCTATTTCCATCCCCGAGAAAAACGCGGACGATGCCAGGGTTAAAGCTATAATAAGGTAGTTGTTCATGGTTATGGGGCCGGCAAGCAGGTTTCAAACCGGTAATCCTGATATCAAAGATAAATACTTTGGCAATTATTGCTGCTCATTCACGTAAATTGTGCCTGTAACATTCTTTATCACCCAGTTATCGAACAATTCGTCCGACTCCATGCCTTTCCCTAAAATAGTCCTGTCGAGGGTTGTAATTTTCACAAATTCCTCGGTCGAAACTTTTTTGGCAATGCGATCGTAAAAAAGGCTTTCGGTGTTAAGCTGTTCGAATTTCTGGAAATTTTTCACCACCACGTTACCCCGGGCCATCATGGTATTTTTGCTGTCCCAGCTGATGCCGTAATTGGCGGTAAGCTCGCTTTTGGGCTGCATAAGCGAATCGTAAAATACAATGCGGAGGCCATTCGGAAACTCGGTATACGACTCGCGGGTCTGATAGCTAATCATTTTGGGGGCGGTAAGTTCCATGGAAGGTTTCCCGTTTTCACTTTGCCTCACATGAACATCTTTAATGGAAATATCAGGTATTGAGTCTTTGGACGAAAGCTTGATAACCGCCATCATATCGTTTTCGCACGATACCAGCATAGCCGATACAAGCAAAACAACGATGCCCGCCAATACCCTGAAATTTATTACCGCAGCACTCCTGCTCATGATATTTTTAAATTCGTTTTATTTTGCTGAACACTTTACAAGCTTCGCAAAAAACAGTTTCAGTGTATGCCTATACTTTTTAAACGCCTGAAAAATGCTGTCTAACCCATTGATCTGCTAAAGGGCATGCGACGCCAGTGTTAGTTAAAACGTCGTTTCTGGAACCAGCGTTCCTGCAAGGCAGCGCCAACGGTAAACCGGATGTAGTTTTCCTTTATCAGCCCGTTGTCGGTAGTACCCTGGGTTCCTATTTCAACAGCAATGTTCATGGTCGAACGCGATTTCTTCATAGGTAACCCAACGCCTAAACTGATTCCAAAATCCTGCACCCTGGTATTTTGCAGTTCGAGGTAACCTTGCTCGAACCTGAAACCGGCGCGATAGTTTATACGTTCGTAATACTTGCCCATATCCACAATAGCCGGGCGAAGCTGTCCGCCAATCGAAAGCTGCAGGTTATCCTTTAAGCCGGGGTCGTTGCCCAGGTAAGTGAACTCGCTCCATTTCTGCCATTTCACATCGGCAACAGCCAGCCAGCGGTTGGTGCTGCCCACCATAAAGCCGGCGCCAACAGCGGTTGGTAGTTGAACCACGCCGGTGAATCCTGTTTGATAACTAACGGTATCCTTCACTTCATCTATGCCCTGTGAAGCATTGTATTTATATGAATAGGCTATAATTTCGGATTTACCGTCAATTTTCTGCGCCGGATTGTACGTTAGCCCCACCTGGAAATACTTTCCTTCGGGAAGGTCTTTACGGTAAATCAATCCAAAATCGAAGTTCGCCTTACTTAACCTGGCAGTGCTGCGAACCATGGCATTGTAATAATATAATGAATCGGGAAAAGTATTGGCATGCTCTTTAACGATATTCCCAAACAGGTACGACATATTAACCCCAAGAGAAATGTTTTTGATCGGCGAAATGGCTGTGCCTAAATATGCCTTATTTAATCCGCCGCTTCCGGAGTAAACGCTAACCATCCTTCCAACATTATCAATCACCTGGTCGCCGTTAACCTCGTACCCCACGTTGGAGTAAGGCATGATGCCTGAACTGAATTTCCATTTCTTGGTGATCGGGAAACCAAAATAGAGGTTGGCTAAACTTCCAAAACTGTTTTTCTGCGATTCGTCGAGGGTTTTAATGGTTGACGAACGCAGGTTAAAGGCAGCATCGAACACAAAACTGTTGGTATCGAAGGCCATGTATGATGCCGGGTTGTAAGGATTTATAAAGTAAGGGCTGCTGAAACCAGTGGAAGCCCCACCCATTGCCCTCAAACTCTGGCTGCTAACGCCGTATATGCTACCAATCCCAAAACTTGAATACGGGGAAGATATTTTTACCTGTGCTGAAGCAGTGTAAGCTATTGATAGTAAGGCTACAGACAGTATGAGATTACGAATAACTTTAATGTGTTCCAATGTTAAATTCGAGTATTAGGTTTAAGCCCTCCAGTACCAGGTTGGGGGCTGCAAAGGTCTTAATTTTTAATCTTTTATCAAAATAATTATGATCTCCGCCTGTCAGAATTATTTTGAGTGACGGATACAGCTGCTGGTATCGCTGTATTATCCCTTCCATTTCGGCCAGGGCCCCGTTCAATACTCCCGAATGAATGCTTGTGTGGGTATCGGTTCCTATAAATGCTGCATCAATGCCTGCGCTGAGTAAGGGCAAGCGACTGGTAAAAGTGTGTAAAGCCTTATATCGCATATCTATACCCGGCGAAATACTTCCGCCAAGATACTCGCCTACTGAAGTAAGCAAATCGAAAGTAATGGCCGTTCCCGCATCAATCACCAGGTTATCCGTGCCCGGAAACAGCAGCATCGAACCAATAACACCTGCCAGCCGGTCCTTGCCCAGGGTTGCAGGTGTGGCATACCGGTTTACAACAGGTATGGGTGTTTGATGGTTGAAAAAAATAGTATTTGTGCCAGCATAGGGATTATAACTTCTCAGGTC
>CAYNVK010000302.1:3462-4988 GCA_964400395.1 uncultured Lentimicrobiaceae bacterium
TGGTTGAAAAAAATAGTATTATATCGCTGCTGCAGGTAGGTGTCAATTTCCGCAGAATACTCTTTTACTGTCGAAACAATAGCGTTCTCAACCATAGGGTTGGCTTCACAAAACTGCATGAGCGGCTTTGGTTCCATGCCCCGGAAACTGGTAAACGAAACCATTTCCCTGCCCTGAAACAGGGCAAGTTTGGTTCGTGTATTCCCGGTATCGATTACTAAATTCATGAATTTCGGAAAATAAAAGCGGCAACTTGTAAATGACAAAATTAGAAAAAGCAATTACTTATTTTCAACTGCCCGTGGTTTATCGCTTTGCATTTGTGAATTTTTAACATGCCGTAAGCCGCCGTATTTCCATTTCTTTTTGTTAAATCTGCTAATATTGCATCCTCTATTTAAAGCTGTACCTGAGTATCCATTTTCAGGCTGCTGATTGGCCGGATAGTAACTCCGAAACCTGGCAAGCAGTTGTTAAATAGGAAATTCAACGTACCAAACCATCATCATTACTATCTTTGCCACAAACTAAACCGAACATTTACTTATGAAACTGAACATTTCTCTTACCTTGCTCATCGGGCTGATCAGCCTGAGTTTATCGGCCCAGCAGGCTGTTAAGATATATAATCCCGAAGCTGATGCCAGGGCTGAAGTAAAAGCTGCCGTTGCCAAAGCCGCCGCCGAAGGCAAACATGTTTTCCTGCAAATTGGCGGCAACTGGTGCCCCTGGTGTGTAAAATTTCACAAAATGGTTGCCGAAGATGCAAAACTCGACAGCCTGGTACAAGCAAATTACGTGGTTGTAAAAGTAAACTATAGTAAGGAGAATAATAACCACGAACTGCTCTCAACCCTGGGTTATCCACAGCGGTTCGGGTTCCCTGTTTTTGTGATGCTCGATGCCAAAGGCAATGTGCTACACATTCAGGATAGTGGTTACCTTGAACAAGACAAAGGCTACAACCGCGAAAAAGTGGAGCGTATGTTCCTCATGTGGTCGGCATTCACTATGAAAGAAGCTGCTGCAAAGTACAGTAAATAGGAATGTTTGATGTTTGATGTCGGATGTTTGATTTAGAATATCTTACATCGATATATCATACTTTTTTACAACGAAATAATCATACTTTAAAGAATTAAAAGTCAAAAATGGAGAATAACCGCCGTCCTTATTTTTACCTGCCGGTTGCCTTTGCGCTGGTGTTGGTCATCGGAATTTTGACCGGGTACTACATGCTGCAAAGTTCATTTGTGCAAAACCATATGCCGGTCCGGGGCCTGCAGGGGAAAAGCACCCTGAACGAGCTCATCAGGTTTATCGATAACAATTATGTGGATAGTGTTGATGAGAAAAAACTGAATGATGAAGCCATTAACGGCATGTTGCTCAGCCTCGATCCGCACTCTGTGTACATCCCGGCTACGGAATTTGCCGAAGCCAACGATCCGCTGATGGGCAATTTCGAAGGCATAGGCGTACAGTTCAGGATTGAGCGCGATACTGTTATGGTTATAAACACCATT
>CAYNVK010000303.1:0-4971 GCA_964400395.1 uncultured Lentimicrobiaceae bacterium
AAATAATGCGAAACTGAGCGAGATGATGGCCCCGGATGTAAAAGCCAGCAATACCTTTCGGCTGTCGACGAGTTTCAGCAGTAAAAGGCCGAGCAGGCAACCCAGCGTTAGTAATCCCCAGAAATAGGATATTACATTAGCGCCGGTAGTGACAGGATCAATACCATGGTAGGTTTGCAAAAATTTAGAAGCCCAGTTGGCTATGCCCTGTTCAGTTCCCACGTAACAGAATATGCCTATAAAGAAAAGCAATACCTGCCTGTTCTTCAAAAGTTGCAGAAGCACAACTCCTGTTTCCATTTTTTCATCCGCTTTCAATTCCACTTTCGGGAAACGGGTAATCCATATCACAACAATAATAAACAATACAACCACTGCAAAAACCCAGTAAAGTGAAGCCCATTCGAGGTTAACAGGAACTAAAGGATTCAGGATTCTGACAATAAACGAATTATCATTTTTGTGCAGATTAAGAACCAGGTAGCTGTATAATTGCGGGCTGAGGAAGGATGCCAGCCCGAAAACCAGTTGTGCCAATACCGAATAAAAAGCAAAATGCTCTTCACCACCCGATTGTCGCAGCAAAGGATTTATGACTACCTGTAGCATTGCCATTCCGATACCGATAAGGAAAAGCGAAATTAATGCAACCGCGAAACCTGGCAACAGTGCGAATGTTAAAGCCCCGATAAATGCAAGCATAAATGCAGCAATCATCACGGTTTTTTCCGAATATTTTTCAATCAGTATCCCCGCCGGAACAGACATAAAGCCGTAAGCAACAAAAAACGAAAAAGGCAGAAATCCGGCTAAGCCAATTCCAAGTTTAAAGCTTTTTATAATATCAGGAATCAGCGGGCCAAGGATATTGGTCAGAAATGAGATCACGAAGAAGATAAGCATGATGAGCGCTATGAGCAAGGGACTTTTATTCTTCATGTAGTTTGTTTTGAACGGTTCAACTGATTTTGAAAAAATGAATGTATTCTATTTTATGCCAATGGTTTGCGGTTTAATATTCCAGCCCGAAACAAGCAATTGCGTATTGTTTTTTGCCACCGTATTTCGGGGAACAGTGCAGCTTATTTCACGTATTTCGCCGGGCAGCAGGCTGATGTAATTATCGTCCCAAAAAGCAGGACAAATGCTTACTCCTTTATCGTCATTCAGCGTAAGCGAAATAAAAAATGCTACCTTATCTGTTGGATTCGAAATCCTTGTATGAATAATCAGGTTGCTGCCATTCACTTCTGTGTTGCAACTGATCATAATTTTCGAAGTCTGTAATTCGCTGAGCGGTGTAAAATCTGCAAACGATTTCAGCGGGGTGAATACCCAGTTTGTCTTGTCCCAGGCTAATTCATCAGGTTTTTCCGAAAGCCAGTAGAAATTACCGGCAACCCGCTGTCCGTTTGAATCGGCTAATTTCATGCTTAGGAATTCATTTCCTGTCAAAGGATCGAGTTGCATAATTTTGATGGAAGAATTTGAAGGTATATTTACAATCAAATCCTTATTTGTCAATACTTTAGAATCTGTATTTAGCAACCTGATTTCTGCCTTAAGGTTTTTCACCTCCTGGCGGGTTTCGTTTACAGCATAAATGGAATTGTCGCGATAGTTATAAATGAGTTGAACAGGTTGATTTGCAATGCGGGCGGCATAATAAGCGGCGGAGGGCCTGAGGTAATAATCGTACAAATGCCAGTACATCGAAGGCCAGGCCGAATTGAGCATCCACTGAATGATACCGGTCGTTTTCGGGATATTTACCCTGAACGCCTCGAACATACCTTTCATGGCTTCAAAGCTCTGGGCATCTGATTTTAACAGGTAATCGTCGAGGTTTGCAGCTTTGCCGTAACGCGCTTCGAGCGCTGCATTAAAAACATCCATTGTATTGAATGCCTGTTTGGAATGTGTGCAATGGTAATTCCATATTTCGTTGGGTGGCCAGAGTTTATCAGCCGGAATCATCTTTTTAAGCGATTCAAGCACAGGCACCTGTGGCCCCGGACCGGTTTCGGTGTTAAACCCGAATGCGCCTCCGTTAATAGTATCGGTATACCAGTAATTTGGAGTGACGTACTCGTAAGGCCCGTTCATTTTTACGCCCGATGGTCCGCTCACTGTACTTACACGGGTTCCGGCTGAAACCAGGTAAGGCCGGTTGTCAATACTTTTGATAAGATTTGCATAATTGATTTCGAGTTCGGGTTTCGGGCATTTGTCGCTTCCAACCATCCATACAATAACAGATGGGTGATTGCGCAACCACAGCAACTGGTCGCGGAATGAGTTGATGGCCAGGGCAATGTCACTTTCGGTCTGAAAGCCGCCAAAATCGCCGCACGCTTTGCCCAGGTATTCTTCCCATTCCCAGTGGCAACTCCATCCAACCATGATCATGATTCCATATTTATCGCATAAATCATAAATATCCTGGTTGTTGCCCCAAAATCCTTCGAGTCGTATGGTGTTCAGGTTCATATGCTTAACATACTGAATCTGTGTTTCAATACGTTGGAGGCTGTCGCGCAGAAAAATATCATCAGTCCAGCCGGCGCCTTTTATCAGAACTTCTTTACCATTCAGTTTAAATCCCTTGTGGCCGGCAGCGTTGGTGTACATTTCAATTTTCCGGATGCCAAAAGTAGCCTTCTGTTTATCTGTCGTTTCACCGTTTGCTTCGAAGCTCAGGTCCAGGTGGTATAGTTCGGGAGAGCCCAGGTTGTTGCACCACCACAGTCGGGGATTTTTTATGTGAAGCGCAGGAATTTGAGCAGGTGTAAGTGTGAGCTCGACTGCCTGGCCCGGCTCAATCTGTACCGGATAACTGAAGTTGATGTTTTCAATCTTTCCTTTAAGAATTCCTTTAATATGCTTTGATGAATTATTTTTCAGGCTTGTTTTCACGGTGAGCGAAGCCTCAATGGGTGTAATGAGGTTTAAATCTGATTCCACGTAAGTGTTGCCAATGGATACATCGCCCGAAATTTCAAGATATACCGTGCGCCAGATTCCCATATTTTCGTCCTGGGGTCTTGGGTTCCAGTCAACAAAGCCAGTGTTAAAATCGCCGGGTTTTGCCCTGAAAACTTCAACGGCAAGGGTATTATTCGTGCTGTTTACCAGGTTGCTGATATCAAAACTAAACCTGCGGAAAGTACCAAAACAGGTATCGCGCGAAGCCAGCAGTTTCCCGTTCAGCCAGATGTTTGCAGAGTAACTGATGCCGTCAAAATTAAGGGTTACATGCCGGCCTTTTTTAAATCCGGAAATATTGAACTGCCTGTAAAACCACCACGAATCGTCAAATTGTTGTTTGTCAATGTTTTTAAAATTGTCGCCCGTAAAAATATCCTTATACAAACCATTGGCAGTTAGAGCGCCCATCACGGTTGAAGGAACGGTTGTTTTGTACCAGTTACTTTTATTGATCGGATGCGTTGTCAGTACAGCGCCCGGCTGGTTTACGGAGCTTGATTTCTGAGCAAACCAATTTTCTTTCAGCAGAATTTTATCCGGATTATTGGATTTAACCTGGGTAAAAGCCTGCAATGGTAAGAGGAAGGCCAAAACTATCCCGGTTTTAAACACAATTTCTTTTATCATGTAAAACATATTTTTTCAGGAGTTCAGATTCAGTGCGTTGTTCAGGTATATCCTGTCAAAGCTAAACATTATTTACAAGGGCGGCGGCTCCAAGCAATGCAATATTTTCGGTTTGGGATCTCATTATTTTCAGCCTTTTAAGGGTTTCAGGAAACAGTAAATCAGCCATAGCCTGTTTCATAGGAACTTCAAATAACTTAAATGCTTTTGCAATAGAACCGCCCAGGATGATGGCTTCGGGATCGTAGGTGTAAACAACTGCTTTTAATACATTGCCAAGGTGATGACCATATTCAGCCCAGATTTGGAGCGCTTTGGCATTTCCGCCAAGGGCATTTTCGTGTGCCTGCAATGCCGAAGTTGAAAACCCGCATTCGAAAAATGAGCTGCTGGCATAAAATTCAAAATTGGAATCGAGATAGGGCAGAGAACCGATTTCGCCTGCACCGCAATTGTTACCGCAATACAGTGCGTTGTTAATAATTACTCCTGCACCAAGGCCTGTGCCCAGTGCCAGGGCTACCATCGATGCAAATGATTTTCCTTGTCCGTACTTGTGTTCGCCCAGTGCAAAGCAGTTTACGTCGTTATTGATTCGTACTGGTATTTTAAATTCTGTTTCCAAAATCCTTTTCAGCTCCACTCTTTTCCAGGAGGAAATATTTACAACGTCGAAAACTATTCCGTTATCGACGTCCACCACCGAAGGAACGCCAACACCAATACCTTTAACTGCGGGACTTACCAAAGGTGCAATAATCGAAATCAACTGCGAAATTGTCTTCTGAACCGAATCCTTTTCAATAAGCAAAGCCTGATTTACGGATGTAATCACTCCATTTTCGGATAAACCAGCCCTAACATTGGTTCCACCCAGATCAACGCCTATAAACATGTGAGCTAATTTTAAATGTTATGTTGTATTTTTTAGCCGATGCAATCATACTATTGCAAAGCTATGCTTCAAATTTGCAAAGTGCGTAGGAAATTGCGCAGTAAAAACCTCAATACGCGCAAAATGAATAGAGATGTTTATATATGAGCTGGCGGATGAAGAAAATAGTGAAAAGTGTAAAGTGTAAGACGTAAGGTATAAGGTATAAGTTATAGGCAGGATTTTGGAATAAATTGATACCGGGATAGGAGCTGAGACCCTAAGTTTAAATTTGTCGAATAAATACAATTAGTTGATTAATAGTCGGAAGACCGAAGTCGGAAGACCGAAGTCAGAAGTCAGAAGTCAGAAGACAGAAGACAGAAGACGGAAGACGGAAGACCGAAGTCGGATGTTGGAAGTCGGATGTTAGAAGTAAGTCGGAAGACAGATGACATCACCCATTCTCCCCTTCTCCCAGT
>CAYNVK010000304.1:0-1332 GCA_964400395.1 uncultured Lentimicrobiaceae bacterium
GGATAATTTCAGCCGCGATTACCAAAATCTGCTCGATCAAAAGGTAACCATTGTAAGGGAGCCGGTAAAAGAGGCTTATGGTACAGTTGCTGTTTTTGCTGATTTGTACGGTAACCTGTGGGATATGATTGAACCGGCATAAAAAAAGGAGCCAAAGCTCCTTCAAAGTTGAATAGCAGGCGGCAATTAAGCCTGGGCATAAGCAGCAGCAAAAACCGGTGCAAAGGTTTCGAGATTATTTTTCCCAAAGGTAGCGGCCCGGCTTTTGTTATATTCCGCAGCCATTTCGCCGCTTCGCATGGCGGCTCCCATTTCGGCATAATTTTTTGCAACTTCTTCGGGTACACCGTTCTGCAACATTCCTCCAATGGTATCGGCATCGGTAAAATTCAACCATTTCAAATCGGGTTTGCCAATGGCCTTGCCAAAAATAGAGGCAACCTCGTCGGTTGTTTTTTCATCGCTTACAATGTATTTCACACTCTTGCCTTCGAACGAAAGATGAAGCAGTTCCTCAGCGGCAACATCGGCAATATCGTTGGTATCGGCCACCACCAGGCGTGTGCCTTCGCCGTAATTACCGCCTATTATACCCATGTGCTTTATCATGCCGATGTTGGCGAAGAAATTGTAAAAGAAAAACCCGGGGCGCAGGTGCTTAACATTTACACCCTCCAGGGCATTTAATGCCTGTTCAACCTGGTATAAACCACTTACGGGTCCGCAGCCATCGGGCATATGAGCCCCTATACTGCTCAGGTTTACCACATTTTTAACCCCGGCTGCAGCAATAGCCTGTGCATAAATTTTACCAATACCGGCAATGTGCAGTTTCCAGTTGCTTGCGCTGAAGGTAGGGGGAACCATGGTATAAACCGCATCGGCTCCCTTAAATGTATCGGTAACAAAAGCCAGGTCGCTTACCGATCCAATGGCGGCTTTCGCACCCAGCGCTTCTATTTCCTTTTTGCGGTCAGCATTGCTGCTGATTACGGTTACATCGTGTTTTGCCGCTGTTAACTTTTCGACCAGTGGCCGACTGATATGGCCTAAAGAGCCTGTTACTACAATTTTCATTTTTTTTTGCCTTTAATTGATGGAACAAAATAATATTTGCACTTACGTTTTACAGGTACTAATCCCAAGGTATGTATGAATGACCAAAATCAAAGAAAGTTCCACTACCCGGGACAATCGCACTAATGCACTTATGCCATGTACTGTTAACCATACAATTGGTATAATTGGAGGGCGCTGTATGCCTATTGCTATTTACAACCTGCTGAGTAGTACGAAACGGTACAGTGAATTGAAAAGACTTATTCCGGCAAT
>CAYNVK010000304.1:1432-4966 GCA_964400395.1 uncultured Lentimicrobiaceae bacterium
GATAAATCAACGCTAAATCGGGCTATGGCTAAACCAGGAAAATTAAACCGATTCACGCTAAAGCGAATTGATATTTACAGCTTTAGCAGAATGCTGATTAAAATAAATCTTACAACTGAACCAGTACTTTGCCCGATTGCTGACCCGAGAGCATACGGTTCAGTTCGTCCTGAACAGCATCAAGACCAACCACCCGGTGCATTTCGTCCAAATTAGCGGGTTGTAATTTTTCATAAATGAGTTTCCATATTTCGAGGCGGCGGTTCATGGGCGTATCGGCAGAAGCAATACCAATAAGCCTTACAGCACGAAGGATAAAAGGAAATACGGGTACATCAAGCCTCGACGAAGCAATCATTCCGCAGTTGCAAACAATTCCCCGCTCGATGGTTGAGCGCAGTATGGTTGAGAGTGTATTCCCGCTAACGGTGTCGAGTGCGGCAATCCAGCGCCCGGGCAGCAACCCTTTTCCCGACGCATCGTCAATGGATTGCCTGTCGATAACTTCGGAAGCGCCCAGTTTCAGAAGCAGATCGGTTAATTCGGGTTTTCCCGACGAAGCTACAACCTGAAAACCGTTGCGGGCCAGCATGGCGACGGCCATGGAACCCACAGCACCAGTAGCCCCGCTCACAAGCACTTTGCCCGATTGGGGAGTTATACCATGATGTAGAAACTCAAAAATAGCGCTTGCGGCTGTAAATCCCGAGGTGCCGATAATCATACTTTCTTTCAGCCCGAGCCCGGCAGGTAATTTCACCAGCCACGCCGCAGGAACCCTGATGTATTGGGCAAAGCCGCCGCTTGTATTCATTCCCAGGTCGTAGCCGGTTACCAACACTTGCTCTCCCTGCACAAATGCCGGGTTAGTTGAATACGCCACGGTTCCGGCAGCATCAATACCAGGCGTGTGCGGAAACCGCCGGGTAATGCCTTTGTGCCCTGAGGCCGAAAGCGCATCTTTATAATTTAATCCCGACCATTCCACTTTTATCAGCACATCGCCCTCGGGAAGTTCACTCACTTTCCGCTGAATAATTGAAGATGAAAATTTTCCATCCTCCTGTTCGCGCACTTGAAGTGCAGTAAAGGTTATGTTGTTGAAATCTGACCAGTTATCCATATGTCAAGGTATTGATATGCAGTATTTTGCATATATAAATAAAGAAGGGTTACGGGTTGCGCGTCCTAAAAATTTGTACTTTTGCACCCGTTTTCAAAAAGCAGTGCAAAGATCATCATTTGTATGAGATTACGACAGCGGAACAAAAAAACAAAGATAAAAAATAACACAAAATAACTGTATCAAACTAAATTACAACGAATTATGGCATTACGATTTATTTCGGCAGAAGAAGCCGCCAGCTATATCAACCACGACGAAGTGGTAGGTTTCAGTGGTTTTACACCGGCCGGTGCAGTAAAAGCAATTCCGGTAGCTATTGGCGAAAAAGCCAAACAGGAACATGCCCAGGGCAGACCATTTAAAATCGGAGTGATAACCGGGGCATCCACCGGCGATTCGCTCGACGGATCACTGGCACGCGCCGAAGCAGTAAAATTCCGTACTCCTTACCAATCGAACAACGACCTCCGCAATCTTATAAACGCAGGTAAAGCCGATTATTTTGATACACACCTTTCGATGGTAGGTCAGAATATACGCTATGGTTTCCTGGGTAAAATAAACTGGGGTATCATCGAAGCCTGCGATGTAACCGAACAAGGCGAAATTGTGCTTACCACCGGTGTTGGTATTTCACCAACCATCTGCAAAACCGCCGATCGCATTCTGATTGAGCTCAACTCATACCATCCAAAAGCATTACGCGGCATACATGATATTTACCTGCCGGCTGATCCTCCACACAGGCGCGAGATACCCATTTACAGCTGTTCCGACCGCCCTGGCGTTGAAATCATAAAAGTTGATCCATCAAAAATTGTAGGTGTGGTTCTAACCAACCAGGCCGATGAAGTTGGAGGTTTTTCAAAGACCGACGCAGTTACCGAAACCATTGGCCGCAATGTAGCCGAGTTTCTTTCGGGCGAACTGAAGAGTGGTCGGATTCCTTCTTCATTCCTGCCCTTGCAATCGGGCGTGGGTAACATTGCCAACGCCGTACTTGCTGCTATTGGCGAACACAAAGCTATCCCCGATTTTGAAATGTATACCGAGGTAATTCAGGACAGCGTTATCACCTTAATGGAGGAAGGACGCGTAAAATTTGCCAGCGGATGTTCGCTTACAGTTTCGCCCGAAATGCTGAAACGGGTTTACGACAATCTCAACTTTTTCCACAACAAAATGGTTCTAAGGCCACAGGAAATTTCGAACAGTCCGGAAATTGCCCGCCGTATTGGAATTGTTTCGTTGAACACGGCACTGGAAGTCGATTTGTTCGGTAATGTGAACAGCACCAACGTGATGGGCCGTAAAATGATGAATGGTATCGGTGGATCGGGCGATTTTACCCGCAACGCATATATTTCTGTTTTTACTTGTCCGTCAGTAGCAAAAGGTGGCAAAATCAGCGCCTTTGTACCTATGGTATCACATACCGACCATAGCGAACATTCAGTTCAGGTGGTAATTACCGAGCAGGGTATTGCCGACCTGCGCTCGAAATCGCCAAAAGCAAAAATGGAAGCCATCATAAACAATTGCGTTCATCCTGATTACCGCCAACCTTTGCGCGATTATGCCAGGCTGGCCGGCGATTCACACACACCATGCACGCTTTCGGCAGCATTTGGCATGCACATGGAATACGAGGAATCGGGCGACATGCGCAATGTAAACTGGGGTGATTGTTTCTAGCATTTCGGTTGCATCTGCAAACAGCAGTATAAATTAATACACTATCCAATAATTACAGGTACTTCGCAGGTATACAAACCGGGGAGTACCTGTTTTTTATTTATATTTTACTGCAATCGGAACTCTACCTGGTCATGCCCATAAACATGCCGCCTAAATAAGGTATCAGCCAGATTAGCCAAACAATCATGCTGTATCGGTGAAATCCTTCACGCGTGTGCTCAGTCCCTTTGCGAACCACGTAGGTAGCCCAGATGGCATGTGCCAGCATCAGCCATAATGCTACCTGGCCGGTAAGTGTGTGTATAGCCAGCAGGTTAAAAGGTTTTGTAGCCAGGAAGGTCATGGCCCAGGTGCCGGAAACGTCGAAGGTGAAACCGGTCCAGAAGGCAGCCACGTGCCAGGTTTTCAGGTAGCGCGCCATGCGCTCGGCCCACACGCCAAGCGAATAAAATATAAGTGCCAGGGTAATCAGTACAGTTGATGCAAGCAATATTGGTGACATTTGCCAGGGTTTTTTGACATAAAACTATAACTTATTTATCAATAAAAAATGCTCTTCATAACAATCCGGATTAGCTTTCTCTTAAATCTTATCTATACGCCTATAAAAAATGGGCATGAAAGCCATTATAAAAAATGGTACAAAATTCACCAAGGGAATATTACCGATTTAATTGGTAAATTGCACGATAATTGATGCGTGCCCTGTA
>CAYNVK010000305.1:0-4951 GCA_964400395.1 uncultured Lentimicrobiaceae bacterium
GCACCCGGAACAAGTCCGCCGGTATTGGCCGTTCCTGTATTGCTGGTAAATGACCATATAGCTGAATTGCTCCATAATCCGCTTCCGGCTGATGCACCGTTAATGCGGCTGTAAAATACCTTGGGTGTACCAAACGGGTTGGTCGGGTTATTATCACCGGCTGTGTATTCGCCATCAATATTTGCAGTATTCGATAGCCAGGGCGCACTCATAACATGCGTTGTTGTATTTATACTGGCATTCGTACCACTTGTCCAGGTATTGCTAAGTCTGTCGAACCTGGCCGGCACATATTGGGCCTCAGTCGGGTCGAGCCCGATGCTTACAACATCATCCGTGGAATAATTGTAGGAGTGCGATACCGTTGCCGGACCCAGGACGAAACCATTCCCGGATTTTATACGCCAGAAATATGTGAGGCTGCGTCCCGTGGAAGTTGTATTCGGATGTTCTTTTCCAACAGGAACTACTGTTATGGTACCATACGACGTGGGTGTACCGTTAATAGTAATAGTTGCCGGGGTGTATTTAGCCGGTTTGGCTGATGGAGCCAGCGTAGGCGCCCCAACCGGGAATTCAAAACCTGCTGCGCTGGATGTGTAGGTTTTTGTGATACCACCATCGCCTGAATTTCCGCTGGTTTGTATATACCTGTTTTGGTTATATCCGGCTATGGTTGATGCAGGCCCGAATGCAAGGTTGTATGTCTGGATATTAAGATTCTTATTCCCGGTACCCGAAAAAGTAAGCGTACCGTTTATATCCAGGTTAATGAGTGCATTCACGGCGAGGGTACCGGCTACAGCATTATTCAGCTCCAGGTTTTGAAACTGGCCATTGCCATCTCCGTCAATTGATTGGTTTGTTGCAGTATTGTTGAGTACAATTTTACCAGTACCCGGTGTACTGAAATGAATACCGGCATTGTAAATGTTGCCTGATATATTAATCGTCTTGCCATTATCATCGAGTTTTCCGCCTTGCAGGCTCAGGTCGGTAGCATTGATAACGGCTTGTGATCCTGATAATACAACGATGTCGTCGGCAGCTTTGCTAATTTTAAAAATATTCAGGTTAAGAGCGCTCGCCAGGTTAACGGTAAACAGCTGTGTGCCTGATCCGTTAAAAGTAGTGCTGTTTGTGCCTGGAGTATAGGTTGTTCCGTTGTAAATGGTATAATTCCCGCCTATCGAAATATCGAGATTATTTGCTTCCAGAACACCTGACTGCAAAGTAATATCTTTAAGCACATTAAGTTGGTTGCTGGCCAGTCGCACAACCGAAGCGCTGCTTTGCCTGTTTACCATCAGGTTGCCTACCGATGCCAGCGTATTAATAAGGTAGTTTCCATCAGCAAGTGCAGTTCCTGTGGTTGGCAATAGCTCAAGCGTTCCGCCAATAACATTAATATTTGATACAGGACAGTTTACAAGGAAAGCATACGATGTAGCCGTGGTACCCGGAATATCATAAATGCTCATGGTTCCACCGGTAATAATATATCCGTTCGAAGCATTTGCACATATACTCATGGTGCCAATACCGGCAGTGCCATCAATGCCATTGGCTGCTCTGGCAGTGTTCAGTGCTGGGCTCTTGAGGCTTTCAACCGAAGGGTAATTGATGGTATTCTGAAAACGTCCTCTCAGGATCAGTTGACCGCCGGTTTGAGTAAAAGTTACAAGTCCCGTGGTCCCTCTTTCAGGGTTATGAAATTGTTTGGTGTCGACAGTTCCGTTATTCAGTATAAATTGTCCGGATGCATAACTCCAGTAAAGCAAGCCTGCCGATTCGCGTGTAGATAGATACCCGTTTGTAACCTGCAGTTTTCCCAGTATGGATATTCCGCTATAGCTTCCGGATCCGGTATTAATACCATAAATGGCATTTGAACCTCCTGAGAGGTTGTAAGCTTTTTCAACTTCCGAAAAATGATCGGCTGTACCCAGTACAATTACCTCCGATCCGGCCAGTTCTATGGCTCCGTTGGCCGGTATAATAAAATGCGAATTCGATGTTCCTGCGCTTGTTACTCCTTCGGATAACGAAGGAATAACGGTTAAGCCCTGCAGCACCAGAGTTCCGTTCCTGACCCAGAGCGCTTTCTTTATATCAGGATTGGCTGTAGCCGAATTGGCACTGGCCGCAGTATTTGCTCCAAAAAGCCTGAAATAGGAATAGTCACTCGAATAAACATTTAGTTTAAAAGTCTGATCAACACCTTTATCAACAACCAGATTATAAAAATCTGTTATTCCGTAACAACTGATCTGTGCGTTTTTATTTCCCTGGAAAAATACAGTTGCCGCTCCGGTATTGGTAAAAGCATCATACTTTGGCCTGTTTTGGTTTGTAAACCGCACAGTTCCATTGTTTAAGAGGTTACCCTGGAAAATAACCCTGTGCGTTTCATTGATATAGTAATTCAGGAAGGGTGCTGTACCCCCATCAGTAACGGAAAGCGGTGTATCCGATCCTGTTTGTGTATTCCCGGTACCCACAGTTAACGATGCCCCAAAATCAACAGTTACATTTCCGTAAACCATAAGTTGTCTGCGAATAGCGGTTGCATCATTAATCTGATAAGTTCCTTTTTTTATATTCAGATCTCCGTTGATGACCAGGTCATTCACCTGCCGGGCAGTTTCTCCGGTGTTATTAATTGTAAGGTGATAGTAAATAGTTTGGGCAGCAGGCAGATCGAAAGCGCCCGAAGCCATATATTCGGTAGTTCCACCATCAATGGTAACAAAAGTATTATTGGTTACAGTGGGGAAAAATGCTGATGCCAGTTGTAGTGTTCCTCCTCCGCGGAGAGCTGCTAATGTATTGGTAAATCTATTGGTTGATTCATCAAGTATGCCTCCGCTCGAAATTGTAATGTCGTGGTTTATGGTAGTTACATCAGCACTGAGTTTAACAGTTCTGTCGGGCAAAATCACCACAATGTCGTTATTGCCGGGTATTGACGTTATTGGGCCTGTGGTTCCGCTTGGATCAAATGTCCAGGTATTGGGGTCGTTCCAGTTGCCCGACTGATACGAATAAAATGTTGAAGCAACTATAGTACTTGCAGTGTGGGTCGAAACTTTTGGACCATCGCAACCTGTTGCGGTGGCAGTAATGGTACTGTTGCCAAGCCATCCTGCGGTGAAAGTTACATCGCCTGTGGCCGCATTTATTGATAATCCTGCAGCAATACTGGTAGCATCCAGCGAATATGTGATACCCGTATTGTTGGATGCTGTTGCCGAAAACGTTTGTGTTCCTAAACCCTGCGATCTGGTTGAAGAAGGACCAAGTGCAAAAATAGGAGTTGCCACCGAAGGTGTTATGGTTACATTGCTTGATGCTTCAACCTGTCCACATCCACCCGATGCAACTATAGTATTGGTAACTACGTATGTTCCTGCTGTACTTGCAGCTAAATTTATCTCCCCGGTTGATGAATTTGCAAATACCAGTCCGGCAGTGGAGGAAAACGAGCCGGCAAAACCGCCTCCGCTGAATGTTGGCAAGGGATTAGCGGCACCCTGGCAATACGGACTGCCCGAATAACTGAAAGTTGCCACAGGCTGAGCTGTTACAGTTATGCTGATTGGATACCCGACGCTTGTACAAACCGGGTATGATGTAGCCACTGATAATGTCCCATTGTAAACACCAGGTGCAATATTCCATGGCACATTGATCGAAATCGGGCTTGCTGCCAGTCCCCAGCCGTTAACATCGGTTAATCCGGCAGCATTGGCTGTAGCATCAAAATTTATACTGTATAATGTGGGGCTGCCTGTGGTGGCTGTATAAGCAAGTTGAGCGGATGTTGTTCCCCTGCAAATAGCAGGGTTCGATCCAAGCGTTATTGTTAAGGTCGGGTTAACCGTGATTGGAAAGTTTGCAGGGTAATCCGACGGACAACTTCCGCTTTTTACCAGTGCACGATAATCCCAGGTTCCTGCTGATGAAGGAATCTCGCTATAGGTAGTCAATGTATTGACAATATTTTCCCACGAACCTCCGTCGAGCCTCTTTTCCCAGCGAACTATGCTTCCGGTGCTCCCGTTCAAAGTGATAACACCTGTGCCCGATCCTTCACATATCGGAGCCGAACTTCCACTAATCCAGCCACCAACAGTGGTTGCATCAACAGTTATTGTTTGTACTGCCGAATAATTACCCGGGCAGGTCCCATTTTGAACCAAAACCCTGTATTGCCAGGTGCCTGAAGCATATGGGGTTTCCGAGAATGTTGTACTGCCTCCATTGCCCATATTTCCCCAGCCTCCGGCATTCACCTGGTGCTCCCATTGTACTATGCTGCCCTCATTTCCGGTTAAAGTCAGTGTTCCCGTTCCGGCTCCCAGGCAAAGCGGCGACATAGCCCCGCTTATTGTACCGCCTGTTGAGGCTGGCTTTACTGTTAATGTAGTGGTGGTATTGTCGGGTGCGGCAAGTAAAGTCGCATTGCCGGCATAGGCATATGTTATATCGTAAGGAGTTACATCTGTCGGTATTAAAGCTGAATTAAAGTTTAAAGTAAATCCTCCGGTTGCATCCGAAACCGTGGTGTTTTGAGAAACGCCATTAATAGTAATAGTAACCGTTTCACCGGGCAAAGGATAAACTGGGCCCGGGGCAGATACTTTTCCACTCAAACTGGTTGAGGGTGTTCCATAACAGATACTTTGACTTGCAGTAAGTCCCGAAAAATCGGGCGTTGTTGATCGGGTATCGTTAGCAACTGTAAGTATACCAGTTGTAGTGGCAAAGTATGTATTATCTTTATAAGTCGCTGCTGATGATGTTGATCCCCACGTACCATTGATCTTGTTATAGCCTCCGAGGGTAAGGCTGCCGACATTAATATTTTGACCGGCAGCTATGCTTGCGGTTGGTCCGTTTATCAGCAGATTGTTAGTAATAGCTGTAGCGGCAGGCAATGTTTTGGCGC
>CAYNVK010000306.1:0-4940 GCA_964400395.1 uncultured Lentimicrobiaceae bacterium
TGCCGGCAAACCCGGACAGCCATACGGTGTCAGGGATTTTAAGGAGAAATTTGGGGGCCAGCTTGTAAATTTCGGAAGATACGAAATGATACATAAGCCAATATTGTATCGGATGGCAAAAAGAGCTTTTAAATTCATCCGGCATATCAGGTAACATAAGTGGATTCTATTTTCCACTAACTTCGTAGTGCCTGGCATGCAATACTTTAACCTTTAACCTTGCTACTCTAATCTTGTTTTCGCCATGCTTGATTTCACAATCAAACAATACTCCATTCTGCTTTCAGCTTTGATGCAAGGAAATTATACGTTTCAGACTTTCGGCGAATTTATCCAAAATCCTGCCGAAAGAGCGATAATGCTGCGGCATGATGTTGACGACAAAAAGGAGAATTCACTTGAATTTGCAAGGATTTTACACAAAAGCGGAATCAGGGGAAGTTTCTATTTCAGGGTTGTTTCACAAAGCTTCGATCCCGAAGTTATCAGGCAGATAGCAGGAATGGGGCATGAAATAGGGTATCATTATGAAGATATGGACTTTGCACGAAGAATCAATATTTCCGGAACGTATGAGAGCAGACAGCATTCTCTGGCATGGTCTTTATTCAGGAAGCACCTCAGCGATATGAGGGGAATCTGCCCTATCACTACCATCAGCATGCATGGCAGCCCCAGGTCGAGGTACGATAATAAGGCACTGTGGCAGAAATATGACTTCAGGGAATTGGGAATAATTGGGGAGCCATACCTGGATGTGAATTTTAATGAGGTAGCCTATTTCACGGATACAGGCCGCCGCTGGAATGGTCACGATGTGAGTATTCGGGATAAGGTAGCCGATGGCTTCAATTTTAATTTCCGGACTACACAGCAAATTATTGAAAATATAAACCGGTTGCCTGATAAAATTATGTTTACCTTTCACCCGCAGCGCTGGACAGACAGGCCTTTGCCCTGGTTGAGGGAACTCATTATGCAGAACATAAAAAATGTGGTGAAAGGCGTGCTGGTAAAACGCAACTGGAATGAGGAAGCATAGCTTTAAGCTGATTGTGAGCGCACTAAACGTCTTATAACAAGCAATATCAGATTGTAAAACCATTTAAAGAACACCAACAGATTACCTTCTTCGCTACATCCTGAAATTCTGAGGAAGTATTTTTCATCACCATGAAACGCCTTTACCAACAACTTTTAGCCAACGTATTTATTGCAATGCTGGCTTTTGGTATTTCTATAAAACTGCACAACGGCGGATTTTTGTACGATCTCAGGCAGTTTGGCCCACCGGCACTGGTATTCTATTGTCTGCACTTTTTTATCTCGTTGATCAATCGCAAATACGAGTACAAGGAAAAGTATAGTTACTTTAAGTTGGTAAGTTTGTATAGCCGATGCTGGCTTTACACCTCAGGGCTTGTGCTGTTATTCCTGGTAACCTTCCAGATTAACTGGGTTTCGCGGCAGGTACTGCTTACAAATATTTTTGGATTGCTGGCAGGAGAAATGGCAATTGTGTCGTACATCAGGTTGTTGCGTAAATCAGTACTTGTACGCGATGCTGCCGAAATTGAAGAAGACCGCATCCGGGATCTTTCCGTTTTTTACCCGGCTACCAGTAACCAGGTTCCGCCGCATTTATCAAAACAGGGTAACGAAATTC
This sequence comes from uncultured Lentimicrobiaceae bacterium, assembly GCA_964400395.1. GTDB lineage: Bacteria > Bacteroidota > Bacteroidia > Bacteroidales > UBA4417 > UBA4417. The sequence continues at coordinate 1,667 of CAYNVK010000306.1, forward strand.
TGAACGTTGCGGGGGCAAAAGTGCATGATTTTGTAGACCGGCATTTCGACCTGAAGGTAAACCATACGCTGGTTCTCAACGAAAATTCGAGGTTCGCCCTGCAGGATCTTCCCACTGATTACTATCGTCATATCCTGAATTTTCATAAACTGAATAACATCAGGTATATCAATAAATTTCTTGAGGTGGCCAACAGCCGGCTGCCCTTTGATGGTACATTACTGGTTTGCGCCGAAACAACCATACAGCGGAAAAAGCGCATCATGCGTAAGTACCCGCCGGTGCTTAACGGGTTGTACTATTTTGGCGATTATGTTTTGCTCAGGGTATTCCCGAAACTGCCGGTAACCAAGAAAATCTATTTCTTTCTCACCAAGGGTGATAAGCGGGTAATCAGCAAGGTCGAAATCCTCGGCAGGCTGATATCATGCGGATTCGAAATAAAGGAGGAAAAAGATATTGAAGGCTTACTTTACGTGGTTGCCGTTAAAAAGAAGCTGCCCCTGTACAACAACGAGGCTACTTATGGCCCGTTAATTTACCTGAATCGCATTGGCAAGGACGGGAAAATGCTGAAGGTGTTTAAAATGCGGACCATGCATCCTTACAGCGAATTCCTACAGGATTACATTTATTCGCGGAATGACCTGGCTCCCGGGGGAAAAATCAATAAGGATTACCGTGTTTCGATGCTGGGTGGCATTTTGAGAAAATGCTGGCTCGATGAACTGCCGATGCTCTGGAACCTGTTAAGGGGCGATATAAAACTTGTGGGTGTCAGGCCATTAAGTAAGCACTATTTTAGCCTCTACACACCTGAATTGCAGCAAAAACGGATCCGTCACAAGCCAGGCCTGATTCCTCCATACTATGCCGATTTGCCTGGAACACTCGAGGAAATAATGGCCTCAGAAATGAAATACCTCAGGATGTATGAGAAAAGCCCGTTAAAAACCGATATTGTTTATTTCTTTAAAGCATTTTATAACATACTCTTCAGGAATGCAAGAAGCAAATAGGGCGTTTTAAAGCTCGTTTTTCAACCCTTTCAGATATTTTTTCAAGGCCGGAATACTTCCGGCTTTTTTTTTGAAATAAAGCCGGGCACTTCGCGAAAACGGCGCTGTGATCAACGTTCCAAGCACCACCTGAATCCTTACCCAGTAAAGAACTGCCAACTGGTACATGCTACCCAGTTTTGGATGATCCATCAGGTAATCCATTTGTCGTTTGTATTTTCTCGCCGCTCTGCCTGCTTTGGCATTCAGTTGCTTTGGCCGGTTAAAAGCTTCGGCAACCAAAAAGCAGTAGGCGTTATATTTCTTATTGCTACCCGGGATAGAAACAGTTGCAGCCATACTTAAGCACGACAACAGGTAAAAGTCGTATAATCCCTTAATCAGCGCCGACCTGTATTTAAAATCATCATCCACCAGCTGTTCGTGCACAAATGAAAGTATTATCTGGTGCCTCACCGACAGTACCGAAGCATTCAGGCCCTCAATTTTAGTGAGGTTACTGAATATTTCCTCGTTTTTCAGCAGTTTACCGTACGAACCTGCCAGTGCGGTGTGGTGTAGTTCAACCATGGCAACCTCTCCGGGTTTTTCGAATCCCGGCAGGTGGTGATGCTTCCCGAAATCGTCGCCGGCAAATTCCTCCGGATGCGCGTATCCATTCCTGTAAAAAATTTCGGCTGCCTGCTGCATCTGATCCGGATGTATCAGTATGTCGATATCTGTCATTACCCGGTCGCCTGCATCCGGATAAAGATCCTGCAGCAGGTAAGCAACCCCTTTCAGAAATACAGGGTGAATACCGGCTTCGTGAAACAGAAGGGTGATTTCTTTTGCCTGCTTTAAAATACTTCTGTTGCGATTGAGGTTAAGCTGATAAATTTCCGCCAGGTATTCTGACAGGTCCTGCGGTAGCTGCTGTAAAAGGTTGTTGCGTTTAAAGGCTGAGTAAAGCGCCGGAAGTACCAGATGGCTGCTTCCCATCCACACCAGGTCCTCCCAGTACATATGGCCTGCTTTTAATTCGGCGTTAACAAGCCTTGCAGCCCCTGGATCCTTATCCATTACCAGGCATTTACAAATAAAATAGTAAAGTTCAGAAGCGGTCATGCCATATATCAATACCATTGCAAATTACGCAAATTATCGGCTTGCGATGCATGGTGCCTTTATTGCATGGCAGTATTTTGCGATTATTGCGGATAAACGGCTTCCCGGTTTTCAGAGCCGCATTCCGGTTGAAATAAATTGATTTTACTACTGAACGACAAAACACGTTTATGGATTGAACTACATTTCCCGCAAGCTATTCCTTTTGGTATAATAGCTGATTGTTATGCGGTTACCACCGGATTTTTTATAATTTTTAGCCTCATTAGGATACAACCCTGCATTCGTTTATTTTTGCATAGATTAACATTCCGGCGGCATTTCCGAACATGGTATTGATTTGAAACTTCTGTATGATTGATTACAGGTATTTTGTTGAAGATAGTGTTTATGTGGTGTGGATAGCCGGTGTCAACCGTTACCTGCAGCTACAGGAGCCTGCTTTCTGTGTTTTCGAGTATTGGGTAAAAGGGAAAACAGCTCAATATATTGCCGGTATATGTGTTTCCAGGTACTCGCTTTCCGAAGCTGAAAGCCAATCCTTTGTAAACGAATTGCTGCACAGGTTCCAGCTGCTGATGGAAAATAGGCCCGAAGAAATCGATCAGCCTGCCGACATTGATTTGATTTCGGGAAACAGTGATTATTGCACAACTTTTACGTACAAGATCGGGGCCAGTGCTTTCCGGTTCATTTACCGTAATTATTATCTCGAAGATTTGTTTCACCCTTTATTTCAACAATTTGTTTGTGTGCCGGATTTAATGGCGATAACAACCACTTATGAGTTATACACCGAACACGGTATTGATGTTTTAAAAGTAGATGGATTAAAGGTGTGTGAACTTCCAGCGACCTCGGTTAATCTTTTCCAGGGAACAGTTTACATGCAGATGCTCAACACAATACATGGAATGCTTTTATCCGATTGGATGGGTGTTTTGCATGCATCGGCGGTTACGGATGGCAAGAAAGCGGTTCTGTTTACGGCGCCTTCAGGCAGCGGCAAAAGCACCATTGCCATGCTGATGATTGCGCGAGGGTATGCCAGCCTTTCCGACGATTTTGTTCCCGTTGCCATTCGGGAACCCGAAGTATTTCATTTTCCTGCCGGCATTTCGGTAAAGCCGGGTACTGCTGCTTTATTG
>CAYNVK010000307.1:0-2036 GCA_964400395.1 uncultured Lentimicrobiaceae bacterium
GCAAAGTCGCGGCTGTCGTGTGCCGGCACAGCCATAATGGCCCCGGTTCCGTAGCCCATCAGCACATAATCGGCGATCCAGACAGGGATAGGCTCTCCGGTAAACGGGTTTATCGCGTAAGCGCCTGTAAATTCGCCGCTTACTTTCTTTACTTCCGTCATACGTTCACGCTCGGAGCGGTTTTTAGCCCATGCCAGGTAGGCTTCAATCTTTTCGCGGCACGCGGGAGTGGTTATTTTTGCAACCAGCTCGTGTTCGGGCGCAAGCACCATAAAAGTAGCGCCAAAAATGGTGTCGGGGCGGGTGGTGAAGACTTCTATTTCGAGAATATCACTTTCAGCGGCTCCCCCTTCCACGGAGAGGGACAGGGGGTGGTTTTCTCCTTTTCCCAAATCTGTTTGGGTGGTTAAAACCCCACCTAAATCCTCCCCGGAGGGGAGGACTTTCGAATCCAGGAAGTTTGAGATCTGGAGAGCAACAGCATCTGGATTGGAAATAACTTCTTCATTTTTGAATCTCAGAATTTCATATCCAAGGAGTTCCAGATATTCAGATCGCTGTGCATCAGCTTTTTTTTGAAAATCATGGATTGGGCCATCAATTTCAATAATCGTTTTTTTCGGGAGACAAACAAAATCAACAATATAATTATCAATTACTTGCTGTCTTCTTATTCTGAATCCAATCTGCCTATTTCTGAGTTTCTGCCATAAAATATTTTCAGCTTCAGTTGGTTCTTTCCTCATTTGCTTTGATCTGTCTTTCAACAAATTGAAAGTTTGAGGATCAGTTGTCATATAAGCCCTATGAGTAGATGCGTCAACCAAGTTTCCAGGCAAAATATTTGTAGAAGAGGTCCCCCCTCCCACGGAGGGGGACAGGGGGTGGTCAAGTATCTCAAATCGCATGCTTCCCCCCTCCGATCTTCCAATCCAGTTGCGCTGTATTTCTTTAATTGATTCGGACCAATCGATGGTATTTAACCCGGCCAGCAGGCGGTCAGCGTAAGCAGTGATGCGCAGCAGCCACTGTTTCATGTTTTTGCGTTCAACCGGGTGCCCTCCGCGCACACTGAAACCTTCACTTACCTCGTCGTTAGCCAGAACGGTACCCAACGCAGGACACCAGTTTACAGCGGTTTCGGCCAGGTAAGCCAGGCGGTAATTCATCAGTATTTCCTGCTGTTGCTTTTCCGGCATCTGTTTCCAACCGGCAGCTGTAAAAAGCGGGGTTTCGGTACATGCAGCCGATATTGAAGCATTTCCGGCGGTTTCAAACTCAGAAATCAGTGTGCTGATAGATTCAGCCTTATCTGTTTTTTTGTTGTACCACGAATTAAAAAGCTGGATAAAAGTCCATTGGGTCCATTTATAATATTCGGGGTCGCAGGTGCGTACTTCGCGATCCCAGTCGAACGAAAACCCGATTTTATCGAGTTGTTCGCGGTAGCGCGCCAGGTTTTTTTCGGTGGTAATGGCAGGATGGGTTCCGGTTTGAATGGCGTATTGCTCAGCCGGAAGTCCGTAAGCATCGTAACCCATAGGATGAAGCACGTTAAAGCCTTTCAGCCTTTTGTAACGCGAAAAAATATCGGAAGCAATATAGCCAAGCGGATGGCCCACATGTAACCCGGCTCCGGAAGGATAAGGGAACATATCGAGCACATAATATTTCGGTTTCCCTTCCACGATTTCTGTCTTGAAAACCTTATCCGCAGCCCATTGTTTCTGCCATTTTTTTTCTACTTCACCAAAATTGTATTCCATGTATTGTGTAAATTGTTTCAGGTTAAACACTTAAGCATCCTGCGCCTGTTAGCCCAGGGGTTTGCAAAGGTAGTATTTTTGGGCGATTTCGAAACAAACAGGCGGAATGATCAGCAGATTAGACTTGATTATCCTCGGAATTAATTTGAGTGTCCACAGATTTACACAAATGAGGCTCAAATTGCCACAGATGCTTTTTTGCTGCGACTGCCTGTTTCATCTGTAATCAACAATGCATCTGCTGATTAGGCATGGATGTGTCCACAGATT
>CAYNVK010000307.1:2136-4939 GCA_964400395.1 uncultured Lentimicrobiaceae bacterium
TTCATCTGTAATCAACAATGCATCTGCTGATTAGGCATGGATGTGTCCACAGATTTACACAAATGAGGCTCAAATTTCCACAGATGCATTTTTGCTGCGACTGCCTTTTCATCTGTAATCAACAATGCATCTGCTGATTGGGCATGGATGTGTCCACAGATTTACACAAATGAGGCTCAAATTTGCACAGATGCTTTTTTGCAGCGACTGCCTCTTTCATCTGAATCAACTATGCATCTGGTGATTGGGCATGGATGTGTCCACAGATTTACACAAATGAAACTCAAATATTACCGGGAGTTGCCTGGCTGCCTGGCTTCCGTATTATCCGGTACAAGTCTGGTTCGCATTATTCTTCTCAATTTCCCGCCTGGACGATCGATTATTCCTGATTCATTAATACATCATTTCGTAAAATTGATTTTTATAGTTTGTTAATTATTGCAAAGCCTGCACATGAAATGAGCAGGGCTGAAAAAAAATCCTTAATTTCGCTTCCTCTTTTCGAAATTAAAATAAATGACAGAATTACAGGTCGGAAGCAGCAGGCTCAGAGCTTCGTATATCACCAGCATTATCAGCATCATGCTCGTGTTGTTTATGATCGGACTGCTTGGAATGATTATTATTCACGGGAAAAAACTTTCGGATTATGTTCGCGAAAACATCAGCATTTCGTTGATGCTTAAGGACAACCTGGCAGATGAACAGGTTCAGAACTACATGAAACGCCTGCAAAACACCTCGTATGTGAAACAAGCCGAATTTATTTCGCGCGAGCAAGCAGCCAAACAACTTTCGAACGAACTGGGCGAGGACTTTGTTGAATTCCTGGGATATAATCCATTGCCTGCTTCAATTGATATACAGCTTAAAGCCGGTTATGCCAACAACGACAGCATTTCCCGCATCGAACGGCAAATTCTGTCGAGCAACCTGGTGAAAGAAGTGGTGTACCAGAAATCGCTCATCGACCAGGTAAATTCCAATATCAGCAAAATATCGATGGTGATTATCAGTTTCAGCCTGATTTTACTCATCATTTCGGTCATCCTGATCAACAATACCATCAAGCTTTCCATCTACGCCCGGCGGTTCCTGATCCGCAGTATGCAACTGGTCGGGGCTACTGAAAATTTTATCCGCATGCCGTTTATCAAACGCAGCGCCCTGCACGGCATCATTGCTGCCGTGCTTGCCGATCTGCTGCTTATTGCAACATTGTACGTAGCCAGGCAGCGGATCCCCGAAATTGTCGCCCTTGAGGATATAAGCGTATTTGCTGTATTCTTTGTGGCTGTATTGGTAGTGGGGGTGATACTCTCGGCTGTTTCGACATGGATTTCGGTAAACAAATTCCTGAAAATGAAAATTGACAGCCTGTATTCGAATTAATGATACGCCAATACTGGCGAAACACCAGATAACAAAGCATTTAAAATCATATTTATACCTGTAAAAATGGCAAAAACTGCAAAAGCAACGGCCCAGGAAGCCACAAAAAAAGCTGTTGATAACAGCCGTCCTGTATTTGCATTCGGAAAAGAAAACTATATCCTGATGCTGATAGGTGTTGGCCTGATCACGTTGGGTTTTATACTGATGACTGGCGGCGGATCCAAAGACCCCAATGTATTTAACTACGAAATGTTTGATTTCAGGCGACTGACCCTTTCCCCTATTCTGATTTTGGTAGGATTTGCGGTTGAGATAGTAGCCATCATGAAACGCCCAAAAGATTAGCATGACATACTTTGACGCAATAATTATTGCCATTGTTGAAGGAATTACGGAGTTTCTTCCGATTTCATCAACAGGTCACATGATCATTACTGAACGGCTGCTGGGTACCGATATTAACGAATTTACCAAGGCATTTACAGTAAATATTCAGTTTGGCGCCATCCTTTCGGTAATTGTTTTATACTGGAAACGGTTCCTGCAATCGTTCGACTTTTACTATAAGCTTTTTGTTGCTTTTATTCCTGCAGCCATACTGGGTTTCCTGTTCAGCAAGCAGATTGATGCCATGCTCGAGAGTGTGCTGGTGGTTGCCCTGATGCTGCTGGGCGGCGGTATACTGTTCCTTTTTGTGGATAAATGGTTTATCAATACCGACGAAAAAAGAGAAGCCACCTATAAAAATGCATTTGTTATCGGGCTTTTTCAGTGCATTGCCATGATACCGGGAGTTTCGCGTTCAGCAGCCACCATTATTGGCGGCATGCAGCAAAAACTCACCCGAACCAAGGCGGCCGAATTTTCGTTTTTCCTGGCTGTGCCTACCATGGCGGCAGCTTCGGCATATAAACTGCTGAAGGACTACAAACATTTTAATGCCGACAACATCGGCGTTCTGCTGGTTGGCAACCTGGTAGCTTTCGTGGTGGCTTTGCTGGCCATTAAATTTTTTATCACCTTCCTGCAAAAACACGGGTTTAAGGTTTTCGGGTATTACCGCATTATTGTCGGCGCCATTTTGCTGATCCTTCTGGCGCTGGGTGTTGACCTGAAAGTCGTTTAAACATAAAATAATTACCACGGAGACACGGAGATCACAAAGGAACACCGAGATTTTTTTAGACAGCTTATCGGTTAAAGTCGCAAGTTGCTTTAAAATGAAGGCTTTTCTTCTCCTTTAATTCGGACTATCCGGATGAAATCACCTTACTCCGTGAATCTCTGTGCCCTCAGTGCCTCCGTGGTAACAGAATGATTCTAATAAATTTATCAATTGCTAATATGCTAAACATCACCGAAGGCGAAATTCTTCTTGTAAACAAACCTTACCGCTGGACATCCT
>CAYNVK010000308.1:0-4908 GCA_964400395.1 uncultured Lentimicrobiaceae bacterium
TGAATAAGCTATTGCTTTTAGGCAATGTTTTGTATACCCATTATTTATCTTTAACCTGTCTCACATTAAATGTTGGTGCCGTGTAATCCTTATCCAGGTAAATGGCCGGAATAGTAGTTGTATTCCCATCGCGCTGGTTGCGGTAGTGTGGCGACATAATTTCGATACCTGCTTCGTTGCAGCAATCCTGTATGTTCTGGTGCAGTTGCGAATATATGCTCACCTGCTGGTTGGCTTCGCGGGTGTAAGCATTAATCTGGTACGAAACATAAAAATCGTCGAGGCTGGTCTGCAATACAAAGGGTTCAGGCTTTTTTAAAACCAAGTCGGTGCGCAAGGCAGCATTTATAAGCGCCTGGTGCATATCTTTCCAGGGCACATCGTAGCCTATGGTAACTGTGGTATGAATAATTAAACCTGGTTCTGGGGCCCGGGTATTGGTTGAATAGTTGGTGGTACTGCTAAGCAATACCGTTGAATTAGGCACAGTAACATCTTCATTCTTAATAGTCCTGATACGGGTAACAAGGGTAGTCTTTTCGACCACATCACCTGTAATGTCGCCTATCTTTACCCGGTCGCCAATTTTGAAAGGACGCATATAAGTTATCACCAGTCCGGCAACCATATTAGCAATAGCACTCGAAGAACCTAATGAGAATAAAATACCGACAAAAACCGAAACACCCTGGAATGCCGGAGATCCGGAGCCCGGTAGGTAGGGGAAAATCAGCACAAGCATAAATGCGTATAGCAGGAATTTCAAAATCCGGAACGTTGGATGAGCCCAGTCGGCATGAAATCCACTGAGTTCGATCTGGCCTTTTTCAATCAGATCGACAAAATATTTAATCCCTTTTATGGCATACCTGAAAATGAATACAATAACTAAAATGGAGAACAGGTTCGGCAGAAATCCGATGAAACCCCGCAACGCTTTCCCAGCCGGGCCAAGGATCCATTGGAGCAAAGTGCTGGTCCACATTTTAGTTTCCGGAAATATGCTGAACAGCAAGGGCAACGAAAGGTATACTATAAATATGATGACAATAAAGCGTAACAGGCCTGTGAGCCGTAAAACAAAATTCTCGAAATGTTCAGCCGTAAAAATCTTGATTTTATTTATGGTAAGACCATTCAGGAATGTTTCACGGTTACTCGTAAGCCGCATGTTTATCCACCGGAAGGCTTTGGTAACCAGAAAAATGATCAGGCTTAAGCCTCCGATAATTAAAAGCACTAAAGCAATTCGCTTGAGCCAGTTCACAAAACTGTGGGCATCTTTCTCCTTTACAATAGCTGTACTGATCAGGTTAAGATATTCAGCAGCAAGCTGTTTGTGGTCCTTATTTACAATTAAACCATCCACTTTGGTAACCATCATGATGATAAGATGATTTTTGTAGCTTATTTCTGTACCCAATTCAGTTTCCGATAAACTAAGCGAATCAGGATTAAAAAAAGCATCCTGGTAAACCTGCCGAATACGTTTATTAATGCTTTGGGCACGTTCTTCGGGTGAGTACGAAACCATCTTTGCAAAAACATAAAATAAAGTATCGCCAAAGGGCGCAATAGCATACCCGGTGGCATGCAATTTAAGCGTATCAATTTTCTGCATTAACTCAACCTTTCGCAACGAATCCTTCTCTTCAATTTCCCTGAGTTTTGCTTCCAGTTCTAACGTTCTCTTCCTGTCGCCCTGGTAATCAGCAAGTTCGTCCTGCAAACGCACTTTTACCAGCGAGTCGAGGATGTGCTCCTGGTACAGGATGGCTGCATCGGCTTCATTTTTTGATTTTGCAGCGCGGGATTCATTCACCCGGCTTTTTTGCGGATAGGCACCCAGATGGCACAAACAGAACAGTATGCTTAGAAACAGATAATTGATTTTCATAAGTCAGTATTATTACTGGTGAGGTATGCTGATACTTGCTGATACGAATTTGAATGCATGCGATGTGGATGCATAAAATTAACAATGATTCTGATAACCGGCAATATCAATTTAAAAGAATTTTGGAACATGACTGTTAAAAGCTAAGCGTGTAACTCTTTACACATTTCACCCTATCGCTGCGCATCTTAATAATTTTATAGGTAGGAATATATTTTAAGCGGGAGGATAATTACCTCGCGAAATCCCCAAAGGCCCCTCCTGCCTGCCAGTTTCGCCTGCCTGAAGCGTGAAGGTAAATGCATGTAAACAGCGGGCAGGCAAATTTGGGAATTGATAGTTACAGGATGAAAGTCACACGACTAAATCAACATATTACTGAATATGCAGTTCCGGGTATTGGATTATTCATAGGCAGCACGCATCAGTCCGCTAATTTCAATGCTCAGGCGGATGGTGCTCCACCAAAAGAATTATAACTGTTGGTGCTTTACTCAGCGATGCCAGGTAGCTGCTGTTACTTCAACTCAACTCACTGAAACCAGGCCAAGTTTTTCTAACCTCAACCTGTCAATCAGTGTGCCATTTCGCAAACCGATTAGATCAGCACAGGACGAGAATTCCCAGTCTTCGGGCTTTTTGACCAGGCCGGCTTTTACAGGATTGTTATGAATATAATTGAAGCAAACCTGCATATATTGCAGCGCTGGAATCTCAATTTTCATGAAAGTTACACCGAAATCAGTATACCAATTAGAGGCAGCGCCTCTTATTTCGTTCAGGCAGATGGCTTTGGTTTCTTCACGGAATAATCCGCCTGTTCTGTTCTCCTGGATATTAATAGCCCGGGTATAGGATCGCAACATGATTCCGATGCTGTCATTTAGGGTACGCTGCTTAGTGACGGGGTGAGTTACCCGGCCGCTTACCCTGCTACTCACCCCGTCACTAGCCACCCCGACCCCGTCACTACGCACCCCGATTGCAACCCGATCAACCTCCACCATCAAATGGAAATGATTCGGCATAAGGCACCAGGCAAGGATGCTGCCATAAGGCTTAACATTACGCTCTATCTTTTGAATAAAATACTTGTAGTTTTCGCGACTGAAAAATATCTTTTGCCGGTTGTTGCCCTGGTTGTAAATATGGTATATGCCACCTGGTTCGAAATGCATGTGGTTTATATTTAGTGGTGAGTTTGGAGTAGTTTCGGTGTGACTTGAGTCACCCCGAAACTACTTACCCAAAGTTACTTAAAAATCATTTAGGGTGTAAATATGCTGCCGACTGGCCTGGTATTATTTTTTTTCTAAATTTACTGCTTGTTTTTGCCTATTCAGCAAGTAAATTAGCTCGATTATGATAAAGCGACAGTATAAAAAATCACTTGCCTGGCTGGAGATTAACCGTTTCCTGGTTCTGCTCCTTTCCACGCTACTTACCATGATATTACCAGCATTTTTCGGTGGTGGGCAGCTTTCAGAAATTATCTTCGTTGTAACGATGAGTTTTCTTTTTATTCAAAGTACTATAGTAGCCGATGTTCGAAAATCACGAAAGATTCTTATCAGGGTTATTATAATTTCAATGATGGTATTAATCTGGTTAAAACCAGTAGGATACGATTCCATGTATATTGATATTGTAAAACTTGCCTTTATGGTAGCCTTCTTTGTTTTTGTGGAGAGTTTTCTGATCAGGTTTATTTCGAGGAGCAAAACAGTTGATATAAATGTACTGATCACCTCCATCAACGTTTACCTGCTGGCTGGTATAATCGGGGCAAGCCTGTCGTTTGCCTTTTACCAGGTTTATCCCGATGCCTATAGTTTACCGGCTTACATTGAGCATCCTGTATTCGCACACTTCCTCTACTACAGTTTTATTACCATGTCAACTGTAGGCTATGGCGATATTACTCCACGCATTCCCGAAACGCAGACCCTGGCCTATATTATATCTATTGCCGGGCAGTTATATGTTGCAATCATCATCGCATTTCTGATCGGAAAAATGTTGATGCAGGGCGATCAGAAAAAAAAGGATTAAGGGAGAACGGCCAGTTAAAATGCAAGATTCCTATTTTCTTGATAATCAGTTAAAGGGTGTCCTCGGGGTCACCCCATCAAAAATCAAAGCAAACCCCTTTTCTGGAAGTCAATAATAAGCTCTGAGATAGTTCCAAATCCGGTCTTCGTCAAAATATTTCCCCGATGTGTGTTAACGGTATGCACACTCAGGAAAAGCTTTTTCGCAATCTGCTCAGTGTGCATACCATCCTTTATCAATCTAACAATTTCTGATTCACGGGCTGACAATGGACTACCAATATTCAGCAAATCCTCATCAGGATACCGGAGCATTGACATGTCATCACCCACATAATAATGCGACTTGTTTTTTTTAAGTTTAAACCTGTCGACGTTAGTATAAATTACTATAATAAAAACAGTTTTGTATATCTCGCTGTAAAACAAAAGGCATTGATTCAATAAATCGTTATAGGATCCTTCTGCATTGCGCATCCGTATATTTCCTGACAAAATTGCATGTCCGCTTTTGGCAATATAAAGTTCATTGGCATGCTTGATGTTTTTAGCCCTTCCCAGGCTGAGTTTGATACTATCATCAGGGTGGGCTGCTTCGGAGAAATGGTATGGATTCAGTTCTGCCGGGTCAATCCCGATCATTTGAGTACTACGCTTACTCGCAAACAAAATCTTAAATTGCAAAAAGTCACCAGCATATAAAAACTGATCATTCTCTTCCATCATATCCTCAAATTCAACCATCAGGGGATCATTCCGGTCAATCCCCCGGAAACCAAGCGGGGCATAGGCTTCAATAAATCTGAAAAACAAACTGTAACTTTTAGGATTAGTTATCATGATCTATTTGGATCTACTGTCAATTTAGTGGGTAAGTTCAAATTGTTCGAAGTCAGAAGTTAGAAGACGCCTGCCTGACTGCGGCACGCAGGCAGGGAAGTCAGAAGTGTTCCTAAAAAC
>CAYNVK010000309.1:0-4907 GCA_964400395.1 uncultured Lentimicrobiaceae bacterium
CACTTGCCGTTTCCGGAAATTTATAGCAGATATATATAAATGTAAATATAAAAATATTTGTAAATACCAGAAAAACAGCGTTATGTGGAATTATTTATATGTTGTCTAAAGTGTAGTTTCTTTTTGTTTTTGATGAATTTGGTACTGATAATAATCTACTTTTGCACCATCGTAAGGAAGCCAAAATCTTCCTGAAAATCTAAAAACAGGGTTGTTATCATGGGCGATGTATTTATAAAAACAATGATCATGTTTGGGCTGGCATTCATCATTTCGATGGTTGTGGCACTATTAATTAGCTGGATCCGCAGGTTGCTTACTTCGGTACGGATGAATAGTTTTTTTGATGAAAAATCGAAACGGCTGGTCAAAAGGGCCATCAGTATTCATAAAATTCACCATCAACAACTGAACCTGATTTCAGAAGCGATTGAGGAAAAAGCACATTCCGAGTTGTTTGATTTTTATGAGGGGGTAAATGAGGATTTTGAGCCGTCGGAAGATTTTCATGGTTCGCTAAAGTTGCTGCCACGCCGAAAACGTAATTCAAGGAAGCATAAAAATATTCAGCCTAAGAGTAAATAGATATGGAAAGTCTCGATTTTTATAAGTTATTCCAGGGATTTGGTACCATTGCAGCATCCAGTCCAACTATAATTATTGCCAGGTTCGGCTTAATGATTTTGGGCGCACTGCTTGTTTACCTTGGCAAAAGAGGAATCCTTGAGCCGCTGCTGATGATCCCCATGGGAATTGGCATGGCAGCCATTAACGCCGGTGTAATGTTTATGCCCGATGGCACTCTGGGTAATTTGTTCCTCGATCCTATGGTTAGTGACCCCGACCAGTTGATGAATATTATGCAGATCGATTTCCTGCAGCCCATTTATGTTCTGATGTTCAGCAACGGATTAATAGCTTGTTTCGTATTTATGGGTATCGGAGCCATGCTCGATGTAAGTTACCTGCTCGACCGGCCATTTTCGAGTATGTTCCTGGCCATGTTTGGCGAACTGGGTACTTTCCTAACTATCCCAATAGCCATTTATTTCGGGCTCAACATCAAGGAGGCTGCTTCAATAGCCATGGTGGGCGGTGCCGATGGCCCGATGGTTTTATTTACTTCGCTGAGCCTGGCCAAGCACCTGTTTGTTCCTATTACCGTGGTTGCCTACCTGTACCTGGGTTTAACCTACGGCGGATATCCCTACCTCATCAGGCTAATGATACCCAAACACATCAGGGCTATTAAACCTGAACAACCCAAACGCAAGAAAAAGCCGATTAATTCGGGAATGAAACTTACCTTTGCGGTGGTTATATGTACTGTACTTTCATTCCTGTTTCCGGTTGCATCCCCTTTGTTTTTTTCGCTTTTCATGGGTGTAGCTATCAAGGAATCGGGATTAACCAGCCTGTTGAACTTTATCTTGGGCCCGCTTTTATACGGCTCGACTTTCATGCTGGGTTTATTACTGGGAGTGCTTTGTGAAGCCAGCCTGCTGCTCGATCCCAAAGTACTGATATTGCTGATACTGGGAATTTCAGCGCTGCTGATTTCGGGTATTGGAGGTATCATAGGCGGATACATTCTCTATTTTGCTTCCGGCAAAAAATACAACCCTACCATTGGTATTGCTGCGGTTAGTTGTGTTCCTACCACCGCTAAAGTGGCACAAAAAGAAGTTTCGAAAGTAAACCCGCAGGCATTTATCCTGCCACAGGCTATTGGCGCCAACATCAGCGGGGTAATTACAACTGCCATTATAACTGGTATTTATATTACTTTGCTAAGCTAAGTTTTAGCATCGGTTTTGTGATAGGAAATGGGCAAACGTGGTTTTGCCCATTTTTTTTGCATTTATATTTTAATTATTGTCCTGTTATAACGTAGTTCATGTTGCCCGTTTTTTTTGTGTATCAATGCAAATCGCACAAATTCAGGCACCGATTGTTATTTCATTTGCTGTTCGTGCAACAAATAATAAATACTCAAGAGCATATCCTGCAGCCTGCAGGTGGTTTTAACTCAGCGGCTTAATTTCTGGACAGTTTGTTAAATTGGTAGTTATCAAATTATTCATTAAAAAAATGAAGTCATGAAAATTACAGATTTTACTGAAAATGGTTTGATGCTGGGTATCCTTAAGGACCTTAAGCAAACCCTGGGACCCGAGAAACAATTCTCCGATATTATTGATGACAAAGGGAATCAATATGTTGACCTGGTTCAGGAAGGTGGCGGAGTGCTTGGTGTTGCGCTGGTGGGTTATGTGTATGTGCTTGAGCAAATGGGTATCCGGTTTCTAAGCCTGGCCGGTACTTCTGCCGGATCAATAAATACGCTGCTGATGGCGGCAGCCGGACGTGTTGATGAAGCAAAAAGTACCTGGATTCTCGAATGCCTGTGCAATAAAAAATTATACGATTTTGTGGATGGCGACAGCGATGCCCGCGATTTTGTGGATGCCCTGCTGAGCGATGTAAGCAACGTGAAACTGGCCATCAGGGGAGCACAGGTAATTGATAATTTTCGTGATGATTTTGGCCTGAACCCGGGTAAAAATTTCCACGACTGGATGAAGAACCTGCTGAACCAGAAAAAAATCGGCTCAATGGGCGACCTTGAACAACTGCGCAATGCCGGCCCGAGCGAAGGCAATGTGCTGCGCAACCGCCTGACCAACGCCCCTTACAATTCAATGGGCGATTTGCTGCAACTGGCCATTATAGCAGCTGATATTACAACCCAAAGCAAAATAGTTTTCCCCGAAATGGCGCCCTTGTTTTATGCAAATCCCGAAAAGGCGAATCCTGCCGACTTTGCCAGGGCATCCATGTCGATACCTTTCTTCTTCCAGCCTTTCCGAATCAGCAATATTCCTTCAGGACCCGACTGCTGGCAGAAATGGAATGAGAAAACAGGGTTAAATGCTTCGGTGCCTTCGGAGGTGCTTTTTATGGATGGTGGCATTATCTCAAATTTCCCTATTGATATTTTCCATACCAATAACAAAGTGCCCGATTCGCCAACGTTCGGTGTGAAAATTGGACTCGATAAAGTCGAGATCAACCAGAATAAGAAATTTTTCAGCCTGATCGGGTCTGTTTTTAATACCGCGAGGTTCTCGTCGGATGATAATTTCCTGCGTACCAACCCCGATTTCAGGAACCTGATCGGGTATATCAATACCGGAAACCACAACTGGCTCAATTTTGGGTTAACTGATGAGGCAAAAATCGATTTGTTTATCAGGGGAGCACAATCGGCATCGGAATTTCTTAAAACTTTTAACTGGGAAAGGTATAAGAAAATAAGGGAAGTTAAAAAAGAGCTTTATTCCTGATCGCATCCGGTTTACGATTCAATACCGCTGACAAAATACCCGGTAAAGGCGGTTAGGCTCCAACGTACGGAAATGTTTCTGGCCTCAGATTAACCATGGCTTTTTGTAACTTTGTCGCCCCAAAGGGAGGCAAAGTTACTTTTTTTTAAGCGCGAAGTATTTCTGCATTATCATAACCTGTGCCTGTTTGCGAACCGTTTATTTTTACAAATGAGAAAAATTATACTTCCGTTTTTTGCAATACTTGTTTCTGTTACCGGGTTATTTGCTCAAAACACTCTTTTCGACAATTCGCGGGTTTCGGCCATTTATATGGAAATATCGGCCGATTCTCTTAGCTGGATGATGGACAATGTACTTTCGGACCATTATTGCAAAGCCAATTTCGTATACAACGATGGCACCAACAGCGATACGGTGCGCCAGGTGGGTTTCAGGCTACGTGGCAACACCTCCCGATTTTCGAAAAAGAAATCGTTCAAAATTAGTTTTAATACGTATGTGCCAGGCCGGAAGTACCAGGATGTAAAAAAAATAAACCTGAACGGTCAGCACAACGACCCGACAATGATTCGGGAAAAACTGTTTTACGACAGCTGGAAAAAGGCCGGTATGCCCGAACGGCGTACCAGTTTCGTGCGGTTATACATCAATAATCAATATTACGGGCTGTATACCAACCTCGAGGAGTTTGATAAGGACTGGCTGAAGCGGGTGTATGGCGAAAATAGCGGCAACCTTTATAAATGTACGTATCCGGCCGAACTTGGGTATCGCGGGAGCAGTCAGCAGTTATACAAAGATGTGGTGAGCGGATCTTCAACCGGTGGGCGTGCCTACGATTTGCAAACCAACGAAACCACCGATGATTACACCGACCTGGTAGCCCTTATCACGGCACTGAACCAGCCTGTGGATGCTAATTTTGCCGTTCAGGTTTCGTCACTGATCAATATCGACGGCTTGTTAAAAGCGTTTGCTCTGGATGTGGCATCAGGCAACTGGGACGATTATATGTACAATATGAACAACTATTTCCTGTATCATAACAGTGCTACCGGCAAATTCGAATTCCTGTCGTACGATACCGATAACACTTTTGGTGTGGATTGGGTGAACCGCGACTGGGCTACACGCAACTGCCTCGACTGGTACTCGCACAGCGGGTCAAGACCGCTGGCCGAAAAAATACTATCGGTTCCTGAATTTAAAATCAAATACCAGCGCTATCTCGATACTATCGCCCGGCAAATCATAAACCCCGTTGTGATTTTTTCGCATATCGATTCGCTGAAAGCACTGATAACTGATGCCGTAGCAGCTGATACCTACCGCACACTCGATTTCGGCTATACCATAAATGATTTCGATGATGGTTTTATTAAACAGGTTGATGGACATACACCTTATGGGATAAAACCTTTTTTAACAACGCGGTATACAACCATTTTGCAGCAACTGCCATTTACCGGAATTTCGGAAACTGATGGCAAAAAAGGTTCCATTGTGCTGTATCCAAACCCGGTGACTGAAAACTTATTTCTTACAATTCCGGGTTTT
>CAYNVK010000310.1:0-4903 GCA_964400395.1 uncultured Lentimicrobiaceae bacterium
GCATCAAAGAAATCATCACTTTGCAGGTGGCCGTCGCGTTTTTCGTTATCGGTATTAATAGAGGCTACATCGGCGGTAACTTCAACCACAGCATCGGAGAAATCGGACTTGGTGGTGGTAAGCTTGATGTTTACTTTCTTGAAATAGCCTTCCACATCCGAAATCATCATATGCGTAACGCTAAAGCCCAGTTTCGAGTGTGCTGTGTCGTTGGTCCATTCGGTGTTGGTAACTACTGTAAACGAGTAGAAAACTACGGTTAATGCTGTAATAGCTAAAAATATCTGCTTTTTCATGGTGTTCAGTTTTAAAGGGTTGTTAATGGTTAATTTTGATGATGCAAAGGTAGGTCGCTGTAATACCAACGGGGTTACACATTCAGGAAGAGTTGTGGTACTTTCAGGAAAATGTTGGTACAGGCATTACCGGCAAAACTATACCTGCTTCAAAATTCCGGGGTTTTGATGCGCCATAATCCCTGCCGGTGTCTGCGCCGGCGCAGCCCGGCAGGAATTGGTTGGAGCGCTCAATTGCAAGCCTGCAGGCCTACTTTATATTTAAGCTTTATAGAAAGGATAATCGGTATATCCTTTTTCATCAGCGGTATAAAACAAGTCCATTTTCAGGTCGGCCGAAAGCGGGTAATTGTTTTTAAAACGATCGACCAGGTCAGGGTTGCTGATCATAGGCCTGCCGAAAGCAACCAGGTTTCCAAGACCTTGTTCAAGATCTGTTTCGGCCTTTTCCTGATCGTAACCACCGGCAAGTATAACTGTGTTTGCAAAGTTTTTGCGGATGGTTTTTTTCATTTCCACCGGCACAGGCGGTGCACCCATGGCGGAGTGATCCACAATATGAATGTATGCAATCCCGATGCTGTTCAGCTGTTTCGTGAGATAATCGTAGGTGGCATCAATTTCGGGGTAATGCGGCATATCGCTGGCAACGCCATAGGGCGAAAGACGGATAGCAGTTTTTTCCTTGCCAATGGCATCGGCAACGGCAGCAGCAACCTCAATCACAAAGCGGCAGCGGTTTTCGATACTTCCGCCATAGGCATCGGTACGTATGTTGCTCACCGGCGAAAGGAACTGCTCCAACAGGTAGCCATTTGCCCCGTGAAGTTCAACGCCATCGAAACCGGCTTCCATGGCATTTTTGGCAGCGTTAACAAATTCGGCCTTTGTAAGTTCCAGGTCGTCGGCGGTCATTGCTGTGGGTACCGGAAAATCCTGCATCTGCGCGGCATCAGTCCACATTTGCCCGGCAGGTTTTACCGCCGATGGTGCAAGCACCCTGGCTCCTTCGGGCATATTAAACGGATGGCTGATACGGCCGGTGTGCATAAGCTGAACAATAATTTTTCCACCTGCCTGGTGAACGGCTGAGGTTACTTTTTCCCAGCCCTGAACCTGCTCATCGCTAAAAATGCCTGGTATGCGGGCATAGCCTAAGCCATTGGGCGAAGGAGCAGTGCCTTCGGTAATTATGAGGCCGGCACCTGAGCGCTGCCTGTAATACTCGGCCATCAGTTCATTGGGTATATTTCCTAAAGCGCGGCAGCGGGTCATGGGCGACATTACCACACGGTTTTTTACTTCTATTGATCCAACTTTTTCAGGGGTGAACAATGTATAAGCTTTCATAAAATCTGTTTATAATTTTTGGTTTTATATTAAACAAGGTTAGGTGGGCTTGGTTCAATCGTGTTTAATTTTAAATAAAAATACTTTTTAAAATACAGTTGTTCAATGATTTAAAATTTCTGCTTGTGTTTTTATCAGAACAGGGCGGGATATTGTTCCCGGTATTTAGGGTAAAACATGTGTGACCATTAAAGCCGGTAATCTTTATTTTTATAGCTTTGCTTGGCCTGCGGATGAAGTTCCGGGGTATTTTGGTTTCACACATCTAAAAACATAAAAACAGTACCATGAAAAAACTGGTTTTCTCCGCACTCCTGCTTTGCTTCTCACTTTTTACTTTTGCCCAGTACACAAGGGGCACCGTGAAGGAAAGCTTAACCATCGATAGTAAAATACTGGGCAAACAGGTAAAATATACCATTTACCTGCCTTACGATTACGAAACTTCTAACCGTTACTACCCGGTTACCTACCTGTTGCATGGATATTCCGACAACGATATGGGCTGGATGCAGTTTGGCGAAGCCAACCTGATAGCCGATGAGTGTATTGCCAAAATGGAAATTCCACCTATGATTATTGTAATGCCTGATGGAGGAGTTTCTTTTTATATCAACAACTTCAATAATTCGGTGCGTTACGAAGACTTTTTTATTCAGGAATTCATGCCTTTTATCGAAAAAACCTACCGCATCCGCGCCGAAAAACGTTTCAGGGGCATAGCTGGTTTATCGATGGGCGGATTTGGCACATTGAACTATGCGCTGAAATATCCCGAAAAGTTTGCAGCCTGCGTTGCTTTTAGCGCCGCTATTTTCTCAGAGGAAAGCATGTTGGCCACCAACGAGAAGGACTGGGGCTGGATTATGGCTTCACTCTACGGCCCTTACAAGGAAGGAACGGCACGGTTAACCGATCATTATCGTAAAAATAATCCTTTCGATGTATCAAAAACAAAAGGAAAGGATGCCTACAATAACCTGCGTATTATGCTCGATTGCGGCGATGATGACTTCCTCACCAATGATAACTGCCGCCTGCATATTCATTTTAACAACCTGGGAATTAAACACGAATTCCGCATGCGCGATGGCGCACATACGTGGACATACTGGCGTACCGGCTTACCCGATGCCTTGAAATTTATCGGGGATAGTTTTCACCAGTTTTAAAAAACATTTGATCAGGAAATCAACCTGGCGATCATAAAAGCCGCTCCTGCTGCCAGTATGCCGATAAAAGCTGTTTTCAGGGCGCCGTAAAAAGGTTTGTCGCCGGTGAGTTTCGTTTTCACGAATCCGAAAACAAGCAGGAATACCACCGTCATTATCGACGATATCATCAGGCCCCGGGCAGGTGTTGATGTAATAAAATAGCCTATGAGCGGCACCATACCGCCAACCACGTACGAAAACCCGATGTTAAAGGCGCTGCGCGAAGCCCTGTTGGCATCGGGTTTTTCCATGCCCAGTTCAAAACGCATCATAAAATCAACCCACTTTGTTTTATCCTGGCTGAGTTCGGCTGCCAGCTCGTCCTGAAGTTTCGGACTTATTCCATACGCATTAAATACTTCGCGGACTTCCTGTTTTTCAACTTCGGGAAGCGTTTCCACCTCCTTGAATTCTCTTTTGTATTCCGATTGGTAATGATCCACATCCGTGCGGCCGGCGAGGTAACCTCCAAGCCCCATGGCGATGGAACCGGCCACCACTTCGGCCAGGCCTGCGGTAATTACTATACTGTTGCTTGCCACCGCCCCGCTGAGCCCTGCTGCAAGTGCAAAAGGCACGGTAAGCCCATCGGACATGCCGATTACAATGTCCTTAATAAGATCCGATGATGTAAAATGTTTTTCCTGGTGCATAACTGATTTTTTTAACCCGGCAGTTGATTATTTGTTGCCTTGCCACCGATCTGTTGCAAAATGTCGTTCATCATATTTACCTGTTCTTTCTGCAGGTCGAGGAGTTCCTGTTGCTGATCCATGATAAAATGATCAATTTTTTCGTGCAGCGTTCTGATTTCGAGTTCCGATTTCAGGTTTATCATGTAATCTTTTTTGGCCCGCTCGCGGTCTTTCTCTTCCTGCCGGTTCTGGCTCATCATAATTACAGGTGCCTGCAATGCTGCCAGGCACGAAAGTAACAGGTTCAACAGGATAAAGGGATAAGGATCGAAGCCTTTGTTTACCAGCCAGAATACGTTGAGTGAAATCCAGAGTGCGATAAATACCCCGAATGAAATAATAAACGTCCAGCTGCCCCCGAAAGATGCCACCTTGTCGGCAATACGCTGCCCGAAGGTAAGCACCTGCTGGCTTTCGCCATCGAGTTTATCGGTTAAAATGGTGTTCCCGGTCAGCGAGTCGAGTACTGTTTTATCGAGTTCGGACAGCTCGCCGAGTTCTTTCACCAGGTAATCGGAAATGGCTTTTTCGCGATACAGGCTGAGCTCGCTTTGCGAAAGGAAACCGTCGTGCGTAAAATGCGGATGATCCTTCTGAATCAGGTTCAGCACCGAGTGCCTGATGGTTCGGGCCGAGACTTTCTCGGTTACCGGGTATTCAATTTTTGAGATATCGCTGCGGAAGGTGCTCATAATACAATGTGTATGGGTTTTTATATTCAGGCAATCAGTGCAAAGGTAGATGAAACATAGGGTGTATTATCCGGATACTTTTCTGTTTCAACGCTACTTGCACTGTTTTTATCTGCTCACTGGCTGGTTATGCGGAGTATTTCCCTGGCAACCGCATCGTAATCGTTCCCATAGTGATGCTGGCCAGGAAGTATGCGGATGCTGGCCCCGGCAGCCTCGAAGAGTCTGGCCGGCTGGCTGTCCTCTTCACTGCCAAAAATACATACAGCATGAACATGCCCTTTGCTTTTTCTCAATTCAGCAAGCACATCATAGGTATCGTGGCTGTTGCCAAAGCTCAGCATATCTGCAACATGAATTTCAAAATCGGCTTTAGGATCGGGGCTCATCATAACCATGTTCCGTAACAAAGGCGAAACCTCGGGGTGCAGCCGCGTAGCCAGGTAGGGCATAATATCGGCACCAAAGGAATAGCCGCACAGGATAAACGACTTTTTGTTCCATGTTGCCAGATAGTAACGAAGCACCTTGTTAATTTCAGCAGCTGTTTCATCGGGTGTACGCGCCTGCCAGAAATATTTCTGGGCATCGAGTCCCACTATAGGCGCCCCCCGGGCAACTACTTTTTCACAAACCGATTGGTCGAAACTGGTCCA
>CAYNVK010000311.1:0-4902 GCA_964400395.1 uncultured Lentimicrobiaceae bacterium
ACAGCACCAATGGTAGCAACCGGAACTTTCTGACCGGCAGCCACGTTCGGCGCACCGCAAACAATATCGAGCACATTGCCACCGCCCACATCTACTTTGCAGCAGGTTAACTTATCGGCATTGGGATGGCGCTGTGTCGAAACCACGTGACCAATCACGATGCCTCTTAAGCCTCCTTTCAGGGATTCGTATTCTTCGATGGCTTCAACTTCGAGGCCGCAATCGGTAAGGATGCGTGCAATTTCAACGGGTGCCAGGCTGGTATTTACGTATTCTCTCAGCCAATTGTAGGAAATTTTCATTGTAAAATCTTTTCGGAGGTGCAAATTTAGGGATAATTTGTTTTGCCAAAGTCAATAAGTGTCCGCACCGCGGCAAAATGCCCGTGTTTTTATGTTTATAGTTGCAGGGTCGGTAAAAGTTACGCAATGCAGACAGACGATATGCAGGCTGCAAAATTTTATACCAGGCAATTGTTCCTTTTTAGAATTTCAGGCCTTTAAATTATTGAAGCAAAACATATTTTGGTTGTACGATATGAATTTATAGCTATTTTTGCGCTCCTTGTTTTAACCTCAAATTACAAACTTTTGAAAAGATTCTTCCTCTCCTCGCTAGTCCTGGTCTCATTTTCGCTCATTCTGATCAGCTGGGGTGGCACCGGCCACAGTAAAATAAGTGAAGCAGCTGCAATATCCTTTAATTCAGAAATGAAAGACTTCCAGTCGTGGGTTTCGTATCTCAAAGCCCATGCATCGGATGCTGATAATCGCAAAAGCGGCGATAAAACCGAAAGCCCAAAACATTATATCGATATCGACAGTTATAATAATTTCACTACCAAGGGCAGAATTCCCCAAACGCTTGATTCGGTAAATGCGATTTATGGCAGTGCCTTTGTGATTGATAACGGCACTTTACCCTGGGCTACGATTGCCAGTTTCGATTCGCTGCGCGAGTGCCTGAAACGACGCAATTTCGACAAAGCCAAAATCTTTGCT
Source organism: uncultured Lentimicrobiaceae bacterium (assembly GCA_964400395.1). Classification (GTDB taxonomy): domain Bacteria; phylum Bacteroidota; class Bacteroidia; order Bacteroidales; family UBA4417; genus UBA4417. The sequence continues at coordinate 1,002 of CAYNVK010000311.1, forward strand.
GCTGACCTGGGGCATTATGTGGCCGACGGGCATATGCCATTACATATCACACAGAATTACGACGGACAACTTACCAATCAAAAAGGGCTCCATTCGCGGTACGAATCCACCATGATCAACAATAAAATATCGCAGATTGTGTATTCGGGAACTGATGCTACGCAAATCACCAACGTAAATCAATATATTTTCGACTACCTGTATTTCAACAACAAATATTGTGATTCGCTGTTGATGGCTGACACCTATGCCTTATCGGTTTCGGGAGGCAGTTACAATACCACCTACACCAATGCCCTGTGGACTAAAACCAGCGGATATACGATTCCCTTGTTCCAGCGGGCCTCACATGCGCTGGCTTCGCTGATTTATACGGCATGGCTACAGGCCGGCAGCCCATCGCTGATCACAACTGATATTGAAAATCCGGAAACTGCAAGCAAAAGTACACTCGAACAAAACTCACCAAATCCCTTTAACACCACTTCGCAAATCCGGTATACGTTAAAAGAAAAATCGCAGGTGGTGATGCAGGTGCAGGATGCCGAAGGAAATGTGGTTGCCACAATTGTAAAGGACTTGTTACCCAAGGGTGAATATTCCTGCGAATGGACGCCAAAAAATACCCCGGCCGGCATCTATTACCTGGTGATGAAAACCGGGAATTCAGTACAAACAAAAAAGATGGTGTATTCGGGAGGCAAATAGCCGATTGTGAAAATTAAAAGCAATCTTTCAGAACCTGACAACTGTCAGCTGATCATGGCCCATTCCGATTTTTTAGTCCGCAGGTATTCGAGGTAGCGGACCATTCGCTGGTTTTCGGGTTTTAACAGCTGCGGGTCATCATCCAGCAGCCTTAGAGCAATATTTCGCGCGGCGCGCAGCATCTGTTCATCCCTTACAATATCAGCAAGCTTTAGGTCGAGGATGCCACTCTGCCGCGTTCCTTCCAGGTCGCCCGGCCCCCGCAATTTCAGATCTACATCCGATATTTCGAAGCCATCGGTGGTACGAACCATGGTTTCTATGCGTATCCGGCCATCAGCCGAAAGGTTAAATCCTGACATGAGTACGCAGTGCGACTGGTCGGCGCCACGCCCTACCCTGCCCCGAAGCTGGTGCAACTGCGAGAGGCCGAAGCGCTCGGCATTTTCGATCACCATTACCGATGCATTCGGCACATCAACACCTACTTCTATCACTGTAGTGGCAACCATAATCTGGGTTTCACCCCGCTTAAACCGAAGCATCTCGGCGTCCTTTTCATCAGGTTTCATGCGCCCGTGAACCATGCTCAGCGTATATTTTGGCGAAGGGAAAATCTCCTTCAAATGTTCGTACCCATCCTGCAGGTTTTTCAGGTCGAGCATCTCCGACTCTTCAATTAAAGGGTAAACCACGTAAACCTGGCGGCCTCCGGCAATCTGCTGCCGCATAAAGTTGTATACTTTTTCGCGCCCCGATTCATAAAAGTGATAGGTTTTGATGGCCTTACGACCCGGCGGCAATTCATCGATTACTGACACATCCAGGTCGCCGTACACAGTCATGGCCAGGGTGCGTGGAATGGGCGTTGCAGTCATCACCAACACGTGGGGAGGGATTTCGCTTTTATTCCACAGTTTGGCACGCTGAGCCACGCCAAAACGGTGTTGCTCATCCACAACCACAAGCCCGAGGTTTCTGAATTGAACGGTGTCTTCGATCAGCGCATGGGTGCCGATGATAATATGAAGGTCGCCCGACTGAAGCATGGGATGAATCTCTTTACGGCGGGCTTTTTTGGTACTGCCGGTAAGCAGGTCAACGGTTACATCCATTCCATCGAGGAATCGCCTGATGGTTGTATAATGCTGGTTGGCCAGAATTTCGGTGGGGGCCATCAGGCAGGCCTGGAAACCATTGTCGAGCGCAATAAGCATGCACATAAGGGCCACCAGGGTTTTACCGCTTCCCACATCGCCCTGCAGCAGTCGGTTCATCTGTTTGCCCGATCCAAGGTCGAAACGAATTTCACGTATCACTTTTTTCTGCGCATTGGTAAGTTCGAAAGGCAGATGCTCTTTATAAAATGTATTAAACCGCTCCCCGATCTGGCCGAAAACATTTCCACGGATTTTTTCATTCCGGTTTAATTTATAGCGCAGAAGCCGAAGTTGAATAAAGAACAATTCATCAAATTTAAGTCTGGCCCTGGCCTTTTCAAGTGTATCGGTATCGGGCGGAAAATGAATATTCACCAGGGCATTTTCGCGTCCCATAAACTTATATTCCGAAATGATTTCGGCACTTAAAGTTTCGGGGATTACTCCTTTTAACTGTGTAACCAGGGTGCGGGTAAGTTTTGAAATGGCACGGGTATTCAGCCCGTTCAGTTTCATTTTCTCGGTCGAGTTGTAAATAGGGTGCAACGGATCGGCGGGCTGGGCGGTATACTCGGCCACAGTTTCAGTTTCGGGATGCGAAATGTTATACCTTCCGTTGAACAGCGTAGGCTTGCCGAACACAATCCATTCGCTGCCGGGCTTAAATTTATCTTTAACCCAGTTTATACCCTGGAACCACAGCAATTCGATGGAGCCCGTTGCATCGCGCAGGGTAACGATAAGCCGCGAACTGCGTCCCTGCCCTACAAGTTGAACATCAGTAACCCGTCCGCGGACCTGCAGGTAAACATTTTCGGTATTTATCTCACCAATGGGCGTGAACCGGCTGCGATCCACATGCCTGAAGGGGTAATAGGTCAGCAGATCGTAATACGTGCTGATACCAGCTTCTTTCCGAAGCAGTTCGCCCCGCTTGGGGCCAACTCCTTTCAGGTATTCAACCGGCGTTTGCAACAGATCAACTGACATATGAATGTTTTAATAAATGCTTTAACCCCGACTTTGGTATTACATCGTAATTCAGCCGGGTAATGCAAAAGTATAAAAACAAAAGCAACTCTCCGTAATTGAAGAGTTGCCTTATATTTTATGTCTATTTTCAGAAACCTTTAACTCAGGTTAATTAAAATTACAACCTGGTAATTGAGGGTTCTAGTATTCCCAAAGCTGTTGTTCGAAATTAAAGAGATCTTCCTTAATCCTTTCCGACTCGAGCATAGCATCCATACCCGAGGCGTACTCGGATATTTTTCGGTCGTACTGGTTATCGACTTTGTAAATATAGCTGCTGAACATGCGTTTCCAGAACAGGTCGTCGTAGGTTAGCCTGGCTGCGCCATTAAACCTGTTGAATACTTCTGATTTTGCGAGTATCGGCCTGGCTTCGGGGAAGTAAATCCAGAATAAGGGTTTCTGTCCGCGGAAAGTACCATCATCGTTCAGTACATCAATAACCGGGCATATGCCAATGATCCGTACTTCGAGCATTGAGCGTTGTTTATCAAAAAACCAGTCTTCTTTAATCCTGATTTTTTTAATATCTGTGGTATTGAGTTTTTTTACAACTACACTGTCGAAGAAATCATAAGGCGGATACGAACGCTGCATCTGAACAGTGTCGCTGCTTTCAACCTTCTGCATCAGTTCCTTGTACGACAAAGGCGATATAAACTCGTCAGTTGGCGAAGATGCATCGTAAGCGGTGAGGCTGCCCTCTTTAATGGCATCCATCATAATGGTCATCAGGCTGCGCCAGTTGTTATGCGGTACTTCGGGATAGTACATGGGTTGGTTCATCTTTTCGCGCATATCAATTACGCGCCAGATACGCCTTTCCCACACATAATCCGCATTCCTGATCCATGGGTAAGCTATGGGTTTTTTATCCATTTTCTCAGTACGGTCAACTACACCATCGCGGGGAGGAGTATTCATGATCTGTTGAGCTTTGCTGCTAACAGCAATGAAAAGCAACAGTATGGCAGCGATCAGAAGTTTCTTTTTCATTCGTT
>CAYNVK010000312.1:0-4886 GCA_964400395.1 uncultured Lentimicrobiaceae bacterium
AATTTTTGATTAGATTGGTTGGAATTCAGAGTTTCAAGGGTTTCAGAGGTTTCAAAAGTTTCAAGAGTTTCATAAGTTTCAGGTTTCAGGGTCATTGCGAGGAGGCACGACGAAGCAACAAGGGTTTAAAAAGTCTACCTTCGGTGAGCTCGCTTCGCTCGGTTCAGAGGTTTCAATCTTGACTGCGGCAAGCAGGGGTTTTGGTGTCATGGCGTAGATGATCGACGTGGCAACAGAGGTTTAAGGAATTACCGCTTGTTAAAAATTAATGGTATTTTCCAAACCACTCAGCACCTAGCACATAGCACATAGCACATAGCACTTAGCACTATGCACTAAGCACTCTGCACTTAGCACAAACCACTCATCACTCAGCACCCAGCACCCAGCACCCAGCACTAAGCACAAAGCACTAAGCCCCCTCATTTTTTGCAAGCTCCACATTTCTTTGTTTCAGCAAATCCTTGATTTCGTGCGATCGTTTTTCGGTAAGGCTATACCTGAGAACAAAAAAGATAGAGAATATACTCAGCAAAATGGGCAGGCCAATCTCAACCACCCGCATCATCAGGAGGGTATAAGGCGATTGTATGGTTAGCTGAACGGTTTGGTTTTCGATGTCGCCGAGTTGCTTATCCAGTTGGTCCAGGGGTAAACCTGTATTTATGTTGGCAAGTTGTTTGTCGACAGCCTCGCTGTTTTGGATTATACGGTTAAAATGTTCCGTGCTTTTTGTTGTCTCCAGCGACTTGCCCCGGAGGTGAGCCAGCAGTTCAAATGAATTGAGCCTGGCTTTTTCGAACTTTGGCTGAAGTATTAGCGGAATAGCTGACTTAACAATAGCTTTTGTTAATGAATCAGTATTTTTTTCACCGTTTTTTTGAAGTTGAACAGAAAGAATTTCCAGTTCACTGATATTGTTTTTGGTCACTTTTATTACTTCTGCCAGTTTTTCCTTCCGTTGGTTTTTATATTCGGCTACATTTTGGTAAGCTTCATCCTGTTTTTTTACTGATTCTTTTTCCAGAACTTTTATGTACAGCTTTGAATCATCAATAGCTTCAGATATTTTTTTCTGTGTGTTGACGAATAGTGTAGTTTCGGTTCCGGCCAGGCCCTGGTCGCTTTGCCAGTATTTGATGTCGCTTCTCAACTCCCTGATATTTCCCTGTAAACTATCCACTTTTGTAACCTGTGTTTGGTCGAACATGGTAAAAACAATCAGTGCGCCGGCTACCAGGCTGGCAAGGGCGGTACCCATTTTTATAAACCACCAGAATACCGAGTAAAAGCTTCCTTCGGAGCGATAGCCCGTTTTTAATTCATCTTCGTCGCAGATATCGCCCACCATGCTCGATCCCAGTGTGAAGAAAAACAACATACCTGCCGAAAGTAGTATGGTTGGGATTAAAACAAGGTATGGGTATGTGGGATTGTAACATACAATTTTTGAAGCCTGGGCTACCACCATCAAAGTAATGGCAATGATCAGGGTGTTACGTTTTCCCATTTTCGGGCTTATCCAGTTGAGCGGGAAAACAGCCAGTACCCCGGTAATGGCCCAAATAGTTCCGTTAATGCCCAGCAGGGTGGCTCCTGCTACTTTGTCGCCGCCATAAATGTAAAAAATCGGAATATACGAACCGAGCAGACTCACGAAATTGAAGCCCATAGCCAGCGTAAAAATGGTGAGGGTGAGCATGATGAAATTACGGTTGCTGGCCGTGCGTTTCATATCAGTCCAGAAGGGTGTTTTTTCCTGCGTCGAGACTTTTTTAAATCCCGGTTCGCGTAACCTGAAAAACCACCAGAATGAAAGTGGAATCAAAATGGCAGCAATCATGATGGAAACATAGCGCATTCCATCCACCTCGTTGCCGCCCGGACCTTTAAAAATTTCCATGCTGGCCAGGGCAAACAGCCAGGGCGTACTCATGGCAAAAAGGTTGCCCACAAAACTTTTGGCACTGAAAAGCCGTGTCCGCTCGTGGTAGTCGGTAGTCATTTCCATGCCCAGTGCTCCGTGGGGAATTTCGAAAATATTAACCGCGGTAAAAAATATCAGCAGCGAAATCAGGATATACACAAGCTGAAATGCCTGGAAACCCGAATCGGTTGGGAACCAGCTGTGTACCAGGTCGCCCTTGGGTATCCACCAGATTACCACAAATGATAGTGCTACCGCTATGCCTCCCAGCAACAGGTACGGACGGCGGCGCCCCCAGCGGGTACGCGTATTATCCGAAAGATGTCCGATAACGGGATCCGACAATGCATCCCAAAGTCGCGGAACAATGAGTATGGCGCCCAGCCAGAAAGCGCTTAATCCCAGGCTGATATTTCCCATTAATCCAACCAGTATCCCGGCAACATTAAACAGTGCAATCGGAATAATGCCACCTGCACCATAAGCTGCCAGCTGCGAAAATCGAATTTTATCTTCCTCCCTTGTTACCTGGTTTGCCGTAGTTTGTTCTTCCATGTGCGAAGTATAAATTGTAGGTTAGTAATATATAACTACTTCAGCGGGAATGGCTTTAACAGCTATTTCCTTTGTATTGAACTCAGTGATTTCTTTCCCGTTTACTGTTATCCGTTTTGGAAGCGCGGAATGATTAAAGTTCCTGATTTTTATCCCGTTAACGGGCAGTTTTACATCGCCGGTAATCGAAAACCGGTACGAGTTGTTCTCTTTTTTGATGGAATAGGAAATTTCGCCGTAATAGGTCGGCAGGTTGGCGACTGACATGCCCTGTGGCGCATCAATCCAATCCTGGTAAAGTGCCGATGCCAAAACAAGCGACTGGTCAAATTCATTTTCGTACACAAACATGGAACGGATGGCATTAATAAAGTCGCTTCCACACCAGGTGTGTGGCATATCGCCGATATAACCGGGAAAACGTGCATTATTCCATATTACTTCCGGCCAGTGATTCCAGGCTTGTGGTCGCTGATCGTTCAGGAAAAACGCGATAAGTTCATGCGCCCTGTCGGGCTGATCGAGGCTGATAAATGAACCGATAAGCCGGTTTTCGTAAGGCGTATAGTTCACCCATTCAATTTTGCCATCACGACGGTTTTTGAAAAAATCGTAGTATTTGTCAAATGTGTTGAACACCTGCGGCTTGGGCATATTTATCAGTTCGTTGCAGGGCGTTAGCGCGATGGTTGTTGATGTGGCATCAAAATCGCCCAGTTCAACACAGCCGGGGATATAATCAATATTACGCTGTTTCATGGCCAGTTGCAGCGAGTTGTAAAGGTTATCGCGGAAAGTGTCGCGGATTTTTTTTATCCGTTCGTAATTGACAGTTTCGCCCAATATATTTTGAATTTCGGCTGCATCCTTCAACCCCTTCATGGTGAAAAAATTATCCCAATACGAATGCATGGGTTTTGCCGAATAGCCTTCGTGGCTGATGGATTCGGGCACCAGTCCGTAAAAAGCGCGTAAACTGTCGTTCCCGTTCCTGTAATAATCTGTCGATCGCTGGGCCACGAGCGACTCAATGTAATCAACAGCCTTAAGCACATACTCGTTTTTTGATTTGAGGAAAGCGGTGTCGTGCGTGAAGTTGAAATATTCGCGAACCAGGTAAATCAGCTGGCCGTGGCTGTCGTTTTCGGGAACAGGATCGGGCCCCCGGTTATCGACCACGCAAGGTACTTTGCCGTTTTCGTATTGATAAGGCGCGTACCAGTTAATAAAATCTTTTACCTCGGTAACAATGCCTGATTTTAAAAGGGCTGATGAGGTCAGCGCGCCATCACGTATCCAGCTGCGCTCATACGAACGCGATCCGGGCTGAATTCCTGCTTTGTCCCTGTTCACCAGAACATATCCCAGGTTCGATTTATAGGCGTTTACGATCCGGTCGGCCGAAGGCGGAAGGTTAAATTTTATATGCCCGACTTCCGAATTCCAGAAAGCAGCTGACTTTTCAAATTCAGCGGCAGTATTGGTAATGCTTAGTTTACCATCAGCTGTGTTTTTTCCGTAAAACGGAACGGCTGCGTACATTTGCAGTGTTTCGCCGGCACCAAGGTGCAATATGTATTTTACCACTCCGTTGGCCAGGCTGTTTCTATCTTCAGCCGATGTACTGAGCGGCATTTTACCATGCCTTATCAACGCGGCCAGGTTTCCTTCATCCGGGCCGGAGGCACCGAACGCATTAAATTTCTTCTCAAAAAGAACCACTTTATCATCGACCAGCAAATAGTCGCCTTCCTGCCTGATCGACTTAATTTTTCCAACTCCGCCCGTCATGTTCAGGAACTGGTAATAGGGATTTACCTGGTAGGGCCTGATTAAAATATAAAATTCGAAATCAAGGGGTTGGCCCGATGTGTTTGTAAACGTGTACCTGATATCCAGTTTCGAATTCTTGTTGGCTTCGCCTGTACCTGTAATACTCGTTTTGAAGTAAAGGCCATTCATCTGCCAGGTTACCGTAGGGATAAAATTAAAGTCGCGCGTTCCTTCGGCTCCCAAGGATTGCGATGATTTTACATTATGCCAGTTGTAAACGGAATCACCGGTTTTAATCATGGGTTCGAGGCTGAAAAGTCCTTTGTCCACTTCAATCATTCCATCCTCGCTGATCATGGCTTCTTTAACGTCGTTATTCACACCGGCAATGGTCCAGTACGAGGCTTGTTCGAGGAAATAGCGCGGGAAATTTCCGACCGGGGAGTTTTTGGCAGTGTAAATCAGGAAATCATTTTTGGTTAAAGATTCCTTTACCGTCAGGAATTTTATTTCGCTAATGCCGAAGCCTTTTCCACCACCGCTTTTTAAAAGGTTAATTTTCAGATACCGGGCTTCGGTTTCTGCCAGCCTGATAAAACTCACATCACCATGGTTCGATTTTACTGAATAG
>CAYNVK010000313.1:0-4846 GCA_964400395.1 uncultured Lentimicrobiaceae bacterium
CGCTTAGCAATTGTAAAGTAAACGCGGATGAAATGTTAAAAACATGCATTCTAAAACACTGTTTAACAATATCTTACTTCCATCAACAAAAGAATAATTAAAAATAAATTCAATTTCATTTTATTATCACAAACCTATTTCTAATCTTTGCGCCCTACTCCGCAACAACAAGTCAGAACCTCAACCAATTCATCATCATATGAAAGCAGTTACCACTGAAACACCGATTGACCTTGAAATCGTGAACGACAAGATCCGGGAGCTGAATGTACCGAAGGTTGGCAATGCCACCATCAGGGAAATCAAACGTCTTGTCGATAACATTGAAACAGCTTCCGGGAAAAAATTTATCCGTATGGAAATGGGTATACCCGGGTTGCCACCGGCTCAGGTTGGTACGGATGCCGAAATTGAAGCATTACAAAGGGGCGTTGCAGCCATATACCCCGATATCGACGGAATACCGTCGCTCAAAAAAGAAGTATCGTTATTTGCAAAGAATTTTCTTGATATTGATGTTGACCCCGCCGGTTGTATCCCCACTGTGGGCTCCATGCAGGGCAGCTTTGCAGCCTTTATGACGCTTTCGCGACTGAACCAGGCAAAAGATACCACCTTATTTATCGATCCCGGTTTCCCGGTGCACAAACAGCAGCACAAGGTAATGGGACTTAAATTCGAAAGCTTTGATGTGTACGAATACCGTGGCGAGAAACTCCGCGCCAAACTCGAATCGTATTTCAGCAAGGGAAATATACATTCCGTATTGTATTCGAACCCGAATAATCCATCATGGATTTGTTTCACTGACCTGGAGTTGCAAATCATCGGAGAACTGGCCAATAAATACGGGGTGATTATTATTGAAGACCTGGCGTATTTCGGTATGGATTTCCGTAAGGATTACAGCAAGCCCGGTGTACCTCCATTTCAGCCTACAGTGGCAAAATATACCGATAATTACCTGTTGCTGATCAGCAGTTCGAAGGCATTCAGCTATGCCGGGCAGCGAATTGGCATGATGGTGATCAGTAACCAGCTATTTAAAATGCGTAGCGATGATTTGCTGCGATATTACTCGAGCAATGAATTTGGCCGTGCCATGATTTTCGGAACCGTGTACTCGCTCAGTTCAGGTACCGCGCACTCGGCCCAGTATGCCCTGGCCGCCATGCTTAAAGCTGCCAACGAAGGTAAATTCAACTTTTTGGAGCAAGTGAAAGAATATGGCGAAAAGGCAAAAATTATGAAGAAACTCTTCGTCGATAATGGCTTCAGGATTGTATACGACAAAGATATTGATCAGCCTATTGCCGATGGATTTTATTTTACCATCATGTACCCGGGGTTCGATGGCCCTGGTTTAATTGAAGAATTGCTTTACTATGGCATCAGCGCCATTTCACTTTCAATTACCGGAAGCGAACATACCGAAGGGCTGCGCGCCTGCGTATCGCTGGTGCACCGCTCGCAGTTCCCCGAACTTGAATACCGCCTGAAAAAATTCAACGAACACCATCCGCTGAATTAAAATGCAGACCCTGTTGTTTCCTGTTGCCGAATCCGGATTTTGTTTCCTTTATGATCTGAAATTTCGCTAACAACCAATAGAAGAACGCTTTGTACAGACAGGAAACAGATTTCAGAATTTATTTACATTGCCCGAACGGATGGAAATAAATGATAATAGAAAAACAGCACTTCCTTAATTTTTTATTGAACAAAGAATTGCTTTTTAAAACTAAACCCAATTAATTTAAACTCATTTTAAATTGAAACTTTTAAATACGAAATCATATAAAAAACAATGTGATTTGCAATAAATATCTAACTTCGCACCCAGAATTCAGTGAAACTCTTAAAAACTATGGCAAAAAATAAAGGCGAAATTGTAGTTGATATCGAAAGATGCAAAGGATGTGAAGTTTGCATCCCTGCTTGTCCGGAAGAAGTGATAGCAATGGCTAAGCATGTAAACAGGAAAGGATATCACTTTGCAATGCCAACCAACGATGCGTGCACAGGTTGCACCAATTGCGCAGTGGTATGTCCGGATGGCGCAATTACAGTTTATCGTAAAAAATTTAATGACTAAAGCACAAAAACTAACCAGAGCATGAAAGAATTACGGTTAATGAAAGGAAATGAGGCTTTTGCAGAAGCTGCTATCCGTGCCGGTGCTGATGGATATTTCGGATATCCCATCACCCCGCAGTCGGAAGTAATGGAATACCTGATGGCTCAAAAAACACATGAGCGCACAGGTATGATTACATTGCAGGCCGAAAGCGAAGTTGCTGCAATAAATATGGTTTATGGAGGAGCAAGCTGCGGAAAACGTGTGCTCACTTCTTCATCGAGCCCCGGAATGAGTTTGAAACAGGAAGGTATATCATACATTGCAGGTGCCGAACTTCCCTGCCTGCTGCTGAATGTGGTTCGTGGCGGACCCGGACTGGGCACCATTCAGCCTTCGCAATCCGATTATTTCCAGAGTACAAAAGGTGGTGGTCACGGCGACTACAGGCTTATTGTACTGGCACCGGCTTCGGTACAGGAAATGGCTGATTTTGCCGGACTCGGTTTCGACCTTGCTTTCAAATACCGTAACCCGGTTCTGGTTCTATCAGATGGCGCCATTGGCCAGATGATGGAAAAAGTGGAACTCGACGTTCAAAGGCCAAGATTTACCGAAGACGAAATCAGGAAAAATACCCCCTGGGCCACTGTAGGCAAAACACCCGATCGTGAGCATAACATCATTACTTCGCTCGATTTGGAATCCATAAAAATGGAGCAGCACAACCATAGCCTGCAAGCCAAATACAGGTTGATTGAAGAAAATGAAGTTCGCTACGAAAAGATTAACTGCGAGGATGCCGATTATGCTTTTATTGCATACGGAACCAGCGCGCGTATCTGCCAGAAAGCAATTGAACTTGCACGTGCCGAAGGAATTAAAGTTGGTTTAATGAGGCCTATTACCTTGTTCCCTTTCCCAAGCAAAGTGGTAAAAGAAATGACTTCGCATGTAAAAGGAATACTTTGTGTCGAAATGAGCGCAGGCCAAATGATTGAAGATGTACGTTTAGCAGTTGAAGGACGCGTTAAAGTTGAACATTTCGGTCGCTACGGAGGCATTGTACATTCGCCCTCAGAAATAGTAGATGCATTGAAGAAACAAATTATTGGAGGATAGGATCATGGCAGAATTTAAAACAAACCCCGAAATACTGCAACCTGAAAACCAGGTTTACAAACGCACAGAGCTGCTCACGGATAAAGCCCTGAGTTATTGCCCGGGTTGCGGACATGGTACGGCTCACCGCATCATCATGGAAGCCATCGAAGAAATGGGAATTCAATCCGAAACCATCGGTGTAGCTCCTGTTGGATGTTCAGTACTGGCTTATGAATTTATGAATATCGACATGCAGCAGGCAGCCCACGGGCGCGCACCCGCTGTTGCTACCGGCGTTAAACGTCTTTTCCCTGATAAATTTGTATTCACCTACCAGGGCGATGGCGACCTGGCAGCCATTGGCACCGCCGAAACCATCCATGCCTGTAACCGTGGCGAAAACATCACTATCTTTTTCATCAACAACGGAATTTACGGTATGACCGGCGGACAAATGGCCCCCACCACCCTGGCCGGAATGAAATCGAGCACCTCGCCTTATGGCCGCGACACTGCAACCATGGGCAACCCGCTGAAAATCACTGAACTTATTGCCAACCTGCCCGGTACCATTTATGTAACAAGGCAGGCAGTACATACGCCAGCTGCTGTACGTAAAGCAAAGAAAGCAGTTCGCAAAGCGCTGGAAAACCAGAAACTGAAAAAAGGACTCTCGTTTGTTGAAATCGTATCGAACTGTAATTCCGGCTGGAAGATGACTCCGCGTCAATCGAACGACTGGATGGTTGAAAACATGTTCCCATTCTATCCCATGGGCGACATAAAAGTGAATGACGACAAATAATTTCAGCACCACACCAAAGTTTAAAACCTGAAAATAATGACTGAAGAAATAATCATAGCCGGTTTTGGCGGTCAGGGAGTGCTCTCCATGGGTAAAATCCTTGCATATTCCGGAGTAATGCAAAATAAGGAAGTTAGCTGGATGCCTTCCTACGGACCCGAAATGCGTGGTGGTACAGCCAATGTTACTGTTATCATTAGCGACGAACGTATCAGTTCGCCTATACTCAACGAATACGATACCGCCATTATCCTGAATCAGCAATCGATGGATAAATTCGAGCATGCTGTAAAACCAGGTGGTCTCCTGATTTATGATCCGAACGGAATTATCCGCCACCCGGAACGAACAGACATAAACATCTATACGATTGACGCAGCCGAAACCGCCGGTAAACTGGGCATGTCGCGCGTATTTAATATGATCGTGTTAGGTGGATTCCTCAAACTAAAACCAATCGTCGACATGGAATATATTCACAAAGGGCTCCAGAAATCACTGCCGGCCCGCCACCATGTAATGATTCCTGAAAACGAGAAAGCTATTGAAACCGGAAAAGGACTTATAAAAGAAGTCCTGGTTCTCAACTAACCAAACCTCAACCAATCAATGTGAAAGCCATTCTGTTAAGGGTGGCTTTTTTTTGCTTAAGGGGGATGGGATAGAAGTTGTAAGTGATAAGTGATAAGTGCTAAGTGATAAGTGATAAGTTATAAGTTATAAGCTATAAGTCATAAGGTAATAAGAAACAGTCTAAATTTCAAAATCAAGAAGTTTTAGTGAGTTTCAGCTTGTTCATCTGACAGGCTGAGCAGAGTCGAAGCCCTACTAAATCAACTAATATTGCTCACGTTTGAGCT
>CAYNVK010000314.1:0-4828 GCA_964400395.1 uncultured Lentimicrobiaceae bacterium
ATGGGAATGATCCGAAGGAAATATATTCGGCTGAATTTTTGCAACAAAAAATAGCTTATATACATGATAATCCTGTAAGGGCAGGATGGGTAAATGAACCTCAACATTATAAGTATAGTTCAGCCATCGACTATGCTAATGGCAAAGGATTGATAGATATAATTTTTGCATATTGATTTTTTTGTGTGATTCTAATAACAGGATTACAAATCCTAAACTCCTGGGGTGCGGATTGCAAATCCGCCCCGGCTTAAAAATAAACGCCGCCCAACTTTACATACCTCCCGATTTTTCATAATTTAGCATGATATTTTTATTAAAAATGCAGGAAATTTATACCGATCTTAAAACTGTAATTGAACAGGGAATCCCTGCCGTATTTTGTGTAGTAACTGCTACCACCGGATCCACGCCGCGAAAGGCTGGTTCAAAAATGCTGGTGTTTGCTGATGGCACCGTAAAAGGAACCATTGGTGGTGGAAGCATCGAATTCCGGGTTATTCAGGATGCGCTGAAAACCATCGAATGCGGTACGCCGTACTCAAAGAAGTTTAACCTCGAGGACGACCTGCAAATGCAATGTGGCGGAACCATGGAAGTGTATTTCGAATCCATTGGCTGCCTGCCCAAACTATATATTTTCGGTGGCGGGCATATTGGTAAAGCCCTGGCCGGTTATGCTGCCGGGCTTGGTTTCAAACCGTTTGTCTTCGATCCGCGCGAAGGGATTTTCGAAAACTGGAGCCTGCCAGGCATTGAAACACAGGTTGGCAATTACCTGCAAACCATTGATGCGCTTACGTTCGATAAAAATACGTACATAGTTGTAGTTACCCACCAGCATGAATACGACGAAAAAGTGCTTACTGCCTGTGCCGGACGCGATTATGCCTACCTGGGCATGATAGGCAGCAAACGCAAAGTAGCTGAGATCCGTAAAAAAGCGATCGAAAACCATAATGTGTCACCGGAAATACTCGATAAAGTCGATATGCCCATTGGTATTCCTTTTGCTGCCGAAACTCCGGCCGAAATAGCCATCAGCATCATTGCCAAAATGATCGATGTAAAAAACACCCTTAAAAAATTATGACCGCTCCAAGGGATACTATACAGTTCGTGTTGAACGACAAGATAGTTACAGTCGATTTTAACATCTATCCTGAATTAAAACCAACTACCACTGTACTAAATTACCTGCGTTCGCTCCCTTTTCACAAAGGCGTTAAGGAAGGCTGTGCCGAAGGCGACTGCGGAGCCTGCACGGTAGTAATTGCTGAAAACAAGGAAGGTAAACTCAGGTATAAAACCATCGACAGTTGCCTGGTCTTTCTGCCCATGATACATGGAAAACAGCTGATAACGGTCGAGAATCTGGCTGATGCCAATTCGCTTCATCCTGTGCAGCAGGAAATGGTAAACCACAACGGCAGCCAGTGCGGGTATTGCACTCCGGGCATCGTGATGTCGCTGTTCGGCCTGTATAAAAATCATCATAATCCTGAAAGGGAAGTAATTGAGGATGCGTTAACGGGCAATCTTTGCCGTTGCACAGGCTACCAGCCCATTATTAAAGCTGCCGAACATGCCTGTTCCTGCGTGGATACCGACAAATTTAAACTTCACGAAAAACAAATCAGCATCCTGCTTGATGAAATAAACCGTGACCGCTCGCCCCTCGAAATTGAAACCTCCGCTCAAAAATATTACAAGCCTTTAAAACTGGCTGATGCCCTGGCTTTCAGAAATAAATTTCCGGGCGCGCTTATCATCAGCGGTGCAACCGATTCGGCTTTACGACAGACTAAAAAACACGAGGTTCTATCCGAAATTCTTGATATTTCGGACGTTACTGAACTTAACTATTTTGTTGAAGATCAGCAAGGTTACAAAATCGGTGCCGGGTTATCACTTGAAAACCTCAAGTCGCTTTCGGCTGAAAAACTACAGGCTATCCACAGTGTACTTAAAATTTTCGGATCCCTGCAAATCCGCAACCTGGCAACCCTTGGCGGTAACATAGGTTCAGCTTCACCAATAGGCGACATGCTGCCGCTGATGCTGGCATACAAAGCACATGTTAAGTTGCAATCCGTAACTTTCGATCGCATAATCCGCATGGATGAATTTTTAAAAGGCTATCGCTCCACCCATATCCGCCCAAACGAACTGATTACCGCTATTCATATTCCGAAACCCGAACCCGGAACCATCATTAAATCCTATAAAGTTTCGAAACGCAAAGACCTGGATATTTCTACTGTAAGCGGCGGTTTTTCTCTTCAACTCGAAAGGGGTAATGTGAAAGAAATTATTCTCGCTTTTGGCGGAATGGCCGACATGCCCAAACGTGCCACTGATACCGAAAAGCATCTTTTAGAAAAACCCTGGACACGGCCTAACGTGGACCAAGCTATGAAAATTCTGGCCACTGAATTTTCGCCCCTGAGCGATGCCCGCGCCGTTGCTGAATACCGCAGCCTGGTAGCCCGAAATCTTTTACTGAAGTTTTACACAGAAACATCAACTCCCGGGCTATGAAAACTGTAAACCTGAAACACGACAGCGCCATAAAACATGTAACCGGGCAATCGGTGTATGTAAACGATATTGCAACCCACCGTCAATTGATTGGCAGGGTGATTTACAGTCCGGTTGCCCATGCCCGCATCAGTTTGCTCGATACTAAAGCCGCATTAAAACTGGACGGGATTGTCGCTATCCTTACGAAAAAGGACATTCCTGGCGAAAACCAGATGGGTCCTGTAATTCATGATGAACTTTGCCTTGCTGAAGATGAAGTTACGTTTATCGGGCAGGCTATCGCACTGATTGCCGCCGAAACCGAAGATGCAGCCTTCAACGCTGAGAAGCTGATCCGTATTGAGTTCGAAGAGTTAGAACGTATTCTTACTTTGCAGGAAGCCATAAAAAAAGATTCATTAATCGCGCCTGTTCGTACTATCGAATGTGGAAATGTTGAGGACGTTTTTAAATCGGCACCCCATATAATTTCGGGCGAACTGGAAACCGGCGCGCAGGAACACTGGTATCTTGAAACCCAATCGGCACTGGCAATTCCCGGCGAAGGAAAAGAAATGCTTATTCATGCTTCGAGCCAGAACCCGGCCGAAACACAAGCCATTGTTGCCGAAGTTTTAGGCGTTTCGAAAAATGAAATTGATGTCGAAGTCCGGCGTATGGGCGGAGGCTTCGGCGGTAAGGAAACGCAGGGAAACCATGTGGCTGCCTGGGCTGCCTTGCTTGCCAACGCTACACGAAGGCCTGTTGGCATTCACCTTTTCCGCGACGACGACCAGAAAATAACCGGCAAACGCCACCGCTTCCTTTCGAAGTATAAAATTGCGTTTACTGACGAAGGTAAAATACTTGCTTATTCGGTTGAGTTAAATTCCGATGCAGGCGCAGCAACCGATCTGAGCCGCGCCATCCTCGAAAGAGCCATGCTCCATGCCGAGAACGCGTATTTTATCCCCAATTGCAAAATTGTTGGCAAAGCGTACAAAACCAACCTGCCTTCAAACACAGCCTTCCGGGGTTTTGGCGGCCCACAAGGCATGGCGGTTATCGAAACTGCCATCGACCGCATGGCGCGTTTCCTGAAAAAGGATGCAACAGAATTACGCAAACTTAATTTCTACGGATTCAACGATAGAAATATTACGCCTTACGGAGAAACGATTTCGAATAACCATTTACATGTGATGTACGACCAATTGCTGAAGTCGTCGGGTTATGCGAACCGCAGGCATGAAATTGAAAAATTTAACCGCGAACACGAATTAACAAAACGTGGTATTGCGCTTACTCCTGTAAAATTCGGAATCTCTTTTACCACCGCTTTCCTCAACCAGGCCGGGGCTTTGGTGCATATTTACACCGACGGAACCATTGCTGTAAACCATGGCGGTACCGAAATGGGGCAGGGTCTGAATACAAAAATACATGGGATTGCTTCCGCAGAGTTTGGCGTATCACCCGATTTTATCAAGGTGAGCGTTACCAATACTTCAAAGGTCCCGAATACCTCGGCAACCGCCGCTTCATCAGGCAGCGACCTGAACGGCATGGCGGTGAAAAATGCCATCGGAAAACTGAAATTACGGCTTGCTGATGTGGCTGTTGAAATGCTGAAAACCAGGCTGAATATCGACTCCATCGCCGCTGATCAGATCATATTCTCCGAAAACTACATTTTTGCCGCATCACATCCGGAAGAAAAAATCGCTTTCGGGGAGCTGGTAAATAAAGCCTACCTGAACCAGGTGAGCCTGAGTGCTACAGGCTTTTACAAAACGCCCGGCATATTCTACGACCGCGAGCTGGGCAAAGGAAATCCATTCTATTATTATGCTTACGGAATGTCGGTTTCCGAAGTGGAAGTGGATGTGCT
Source organism: uncultured Lentimicrobiaceae bacterium (assembly GCA_964400395.1). GTDB lineage: Bacteria > Bacteroidota > Bacteroidia > Bacteroidales > UBA4417 > UBA4417. Next base: position 4,415 of record CAYNVK010000314.1, read on the forward strand.
TACCGGCGAATACAAACTTTTGCGTAGCGATATTTTACATGATGTGGGCGATTCGCTGAACGAGGAAATTGATATCGGCCAGGTTGAAGGCGGATTTATACAAGGCGTTGGCTGGGTTACTACCGAAGAAATAAAGTGGGATAAAAACGGACATTTGCTAACCCATTCGCCTGATACCTATAAGATTCCAACGGTGAACGATATCCCTGCCATTTTTAACGTTGAACTCTTAAAAGGTTATCCCAACCAGGGTACCATCCGCAAAAGCAAAGCCGTGGGCGAACCTCCTCTGATGCTGGCATTTTCGGTATGGCTGGCCATTAAGGATGCCATTTCAGCGGTGGGAAATCATGAATTTGAGCCAACTTTCTCATTGCCGGCAACTGCGGAAAAAGTTTTGTTGAGTGTGGAGGA
>CAYNVK010000315.1:0-4805 GCA_964400395.1 uncultured Lentimicrobiaceae bacterium
TTCGAGCAACGACCAGATTGAAAGCTACCTGAAGGACAAAGACATTAACTATATATCTGATCGCTGCATTATGATGTTTGCCGAACCGGTAGGGTCGTTTCACAGCATTCACAAGTTTTTCTCGAAATTAACCGGGAATTATCCAAAATAATCCCCAGGTGTGCACCCTTCTCCATGGAAACAAATAATACCAAAGCTGACGAAAACTGCATTTTTTGTACCCGGGCCATAGTTGAAAAATCTTTTTATTCGACAGCTGATTTCAGTGCTTTATACAATATAGCTCCCATTCTGCCCGGTCATACACTGGTTATTCCTAATCGGCATTACCAGTCGCTTACAGAACTCCCGGAAACAGAATTGGGCAACATGATGATTTTTGCCCGTAAAATCACCGCTGTGCTGAAGGCTGTATTTACATGCGATGGCTTCGACTGGACTATACAGGATGGGATTTCTGCCGGCCAAACTATACCTCACCTGCATCTGCATATCATACCCCGTAAACCATTCGATTTACCCGAAAGCAACGAATGGTACAGTAAAATCCCCGAAAATGAAACACAGTTGCTCGACAGTCGGCAAAGGGTCCGGATGAAAGAGGATGAATACATTGCCATAACAGCCATGCTGGCAGAGGCCTGTAAAGCAAATATCCGGTAAAATCCGGAACGAATTATTAAGAAAATTTGCTGAAAAGGAATCGGGATTCCCTGATTACACAAAAAACAGGATCACACCCAGCACGGCGATGACTGCTCCTATAATTTCGCGCCAGGTAACCCGCTCCTTATTAATAAGCACCGCAGGCGGAATGATTAACACCGGGGTTAACGACATAATAGTCTGGGCTATGCCGGCATTGGTATGCTGAACAGCCATAAGCGAAAAAGAAACACCCAGGAAAGGCCCGAAAAATGAACCAACCGCGAGCCACTTCATCGATTTCGAATCCCTAAACGAAGCCGGCAGTTCCTTATATTTCCCCAGCAAAAAAAACAAAACGGCAAAACCTATAAAACCAGTAATTACACGGATGTGCGAAGCCGCAAAAGGATCGTAATTACGCATGCCGTATTTACTGAATACAATTCCTACACCTTGTCCGGCAGCAGCAATCACACCCATAACAATACCTTTTACAGGATACGACATCGAAAGCTTGCGCCGGTCTTTTGCTGCTGAGGCGCCATCGGAACGGGTGAAAATTACAAGTGCAATACCACCCAGGGTAATCACCATGGCCAGCATACTCTGTATATTAAGCACTTCACCCAGCATAAGCCAGGCAGCAAAAGCCGCAAACACCGGCGCCAGGGTCATCATCAGCATGGCTACCCTTGCCCCGGTTATTACATAAGCCCTGAAAAGGCAATAATCGCCAATAATAAAACCTACTATGCCCGATAATGCCAGCCAAACCAGGGTATGAAAATCAGCATCGAGCGGTAAAAACATGCCACGGTAAAAAAATGAGAATACCGACAGAAAAACCGTGGCTAACGCTAATCGCAGGATATTAACATGCATTGACCCTATCCTCTTACTTGCAGTTTCGAATGCCAGTGCGGTTATTGTCCAGAAAACAGTGGTGAGCAAAGCTGCAAATTCTCCCAGGTGCGACGTCATATACCTTATTATATTAAGGCGGCAAAATTACTCAAATGATGATTCGAAAAAACTTTTAAACCAAAACACTCGAAAAAACATAAGCGCTTCCGTACCTTTGTCGCAAAATCAGCCCGGTAAAAACTTAAATTGGAAAATGCTTTTCAGCGATGAATATAAAACCATAACAGCCCCTTCGCAGGGCTCATTCCGCGACAGGGGCAGCAAGTTTTTAGCATTTGCTATTCCAGCCGCCAGCGAAACCGAAGTAAAACAACAACTTGAAATTTTACGCAAGAAATATTACGACGCAACACACCATTGTTACGCATATGTGCTGGGGTTTGATAAATCAGCTTACAGGATTAACGACGACGGCGAACCTTCCGGCACAGCCGGCAGACCCATACACGGGCAGATATTATCGAAAGACCTGACCAACATACTGATAGTGGTTGTAAGGTATTACGGAGGAACAAACCTGGGCGTGCCAGGGCTGATAAATGCTTACAAAACAGCAGCCCTCGATGCCTTGACAAATGCAAATATTGTAACCCGGGTAGTAAAAGAAGTATACCAGCTGGAGTTTCCCTACGAAGCCATGAACGAGGTGATGAAAATTATTAAGGACGAGATATTAGAAGTTATTAACAACGAGTTTGGCACGAAATGTGTTATCCGGCTCGCCATCCGACACGGTGATTCTGACAGGATCATTAGCAGGTTTTCGAAGATAAACCTTTTAGTTATTAATTACTTAACAATTTATTAACTTTTAGCTTGAAATAGAAACTCTTTTTTGGGGCATTTTGCCATATACGACTAAAAAATTAAAAATCAAATATCAATTAAATTTTTTTTTGAACTAAGTTATAAAGATTTTTGAACACTGTTATGACGCTATACGCATACTCATTTACAATTTTAAGCTATTAAGCTGACTTTAAGCTGGTTTAACGATCAAAAAAACACCAAGGAGTAAAGATGCAAAACAACGAAATGGAAGGAATTAAAGAACTTCACGAGGAAGTGTGGGAAAATTGCTTAAAAGTGATCCGCGACAACCTAAATTATCAAAGTTTCAAAACATGGTTCTCTCCAATAAAACCTATCAAGCTCGAAAATAATGTACTCACCATCCAGGTACCGAGCCAGTTTTTCTACGAATGGCTCGAAGAACATTACATCACGCTTCTGAAAAAAACCATCCGCAACGAACTGGGCCCAAATGGCAGGCTGGAGTACAGCATTGTGATGGAAGGTGCTTACACCTCCGATCCTTACACCATACGGATTCCGACCAGCAACAGGAAAGCGACCACAAATCCATCCGTTCAGATGCCTATTGATTTAAATTCGGGTAAATCAAAAGAAATACCAAATCCATTTGTAATACCCGGCCTTAAAAAAATTCAGGTCCAGTCGCAATTAAATGAATCATACTCATTTGATAATTTTATTGAAGGCGATTGCAACCGTTTAGCACGTTCAGCCGGGTATGCAGTAGCATGCAATCCCGGTAAAACCGCATTTAACCCCTTGTTTATATACAGCCCTGTTGGATTGGGCAAAACCCACCTTGCACAGGCAATCGGGTTACAGGTAAAAAATAATTTCCCCGAAAAAACAGTGCTGTACGTTGCCACCGAGCAATTTACACAACAGTTTATCGATTCAGTGCGCAGCAACAATCAAAATGACTTTGTTCATTTTTACCAGATGATTGACGTGCTGATTATTGACGATATTCACTTCCTTTCGGGAAAAGAAAAAACACAGGATGTTTTCTTCCATATTTTTAACCACCTGCATCAAAAAGGAAAACAACTTATACTTACCAGCGATAAAGCACCGGTTGAACTGAAAGGATTAGAACCCAGGCTGCTGTCGCGTTTCAAATGGGGCCTTGCTGCCGACCTTCAGGTGCCCGACCTCGAAACCCGTATCGCCATCCTGAAAAAGAGATTATATAAAGATGGTATCGACATGCCTTACGAGGTGCTCGAATACCTGGCCTACAGCATTACCACCAACGTACGCGAACTCGAAGGCGCGCTTATTTCGCTCATGGCCCAGTCGTCGCTGAACAAAAAAGCCATTACCATCGACCTGGCCAGGCAGATGATCGATAAGTTCGTGAAAAATACTGCCCGCGAAATTTCCATCGATTTTATCCAGAAAATTGTTTGCGATTACTTCGACATCCCCGTTGATGCCATTAACTCTAAAACCCGTAAACGCGACATCGTACAGGCACGGCAACTAGCTATGTACTATTCGAAAAAACTCACCAAAGCTTCGCTGGCGGCTATCGGGCTGCACTGCGGTAACAAAGACCATGCAACCGTGTTGCACGCCTGCCGTACCGTGAATAACCTGATTGAGACAGACAAACAATTCCGCACCTATGTTGAAGAAATTGAGAAGCGGATCAAATTTTAACCTGACCAAACAAACAATAAAAAAAGGAAGCTGAGTAATCATGCTTCCTTTTTTATTTATCAAAAAACCTGAACTGATTAAATTCTTGTTCACTGATTCATAAAATGTATTGCACCACCACTGCTAAAATTGATTATTTAAAAAGATAAAGTTACTTTTGCAATACTGACAAAGTAAAAACTCAAATCTGTCCGATGAAAATACTGATGGTATGCCTGGGCAATATCTGCCGGTCGCCAATGGCCGAAGGATTGATGCGTGCTAAAATTAAAAAGTACCAGCTGGATGCAGAGGTTGACTCAGCCGGATTTGAAGCATTCCATACCGGCGATGCTCCCGATTACCGGGCTACACAAGTAATGAGGCAACATGGTATCGATATCACCAGCCAACAGTCGAGGCTGTTCAGAAAATCAGATTTTGATACTTTTGATCGCATTTATGTGATGGACAGCGGGAATTATTCGGATGTACGATCGAAGGCAAATGGCACTGACCAGATGAAAAAAGTTGATTTTATTCTGAATGTACTTCACCCTGGTAGCAACAAAGCCGTTCCCGATCCTTATTATGGAGGTAAAGAAGGATTCGAAACTACCTATAAATTACTTGATGCTGCTACTGAGCAAATAGCCCTTGAATTGTTGAATAAAGAAAAATAAATAATTATGCCAGCACCCGCCAAGGAAGAGATATTGAAAGCCGCTGAGCGGATCCGCCCTTACCTGCATCGCACCCCGGTGCTTACTTCGGAA
>CAYNVK010000316.1:0-1071 GCA_964400395.1 uncultured Lentimicrobiaceae bacterium
ACAGGCATAAACAAAAAAAGGCTGTCCTGTAAAGAACAACCTGATTTATGTGTGTAATACTGAAAAGTATTATTTACGTTTTTCTTTGATACGGGCTTTTTTACCTTTGAGGTCGCGCAGGTAGAAAATCCTGGCACGGCGAACAGCACCACGCTTGTTGACTTCAATTTTATCAATAAATGGCGAACAAACAGGAATAATCCTTTCAACACCAATAGTTCCCGAAACTTTACGAATTGTGAACGTTTCAGTAACTCCTTCGCCTGAACGCTGCAGAACAACACCCTGGAAGAGCTGGATACGTTCTTTTTCACCTTCTTTAATTTTGTAGTGTACTGTAATAGTATCACCAGCATTAAATGCAGGTAAATCATTCTTTGCTACAAAATGCTCTTCAACGTACTGAATTAACTCCTTCTTACTCATTAGTTTATGTATTAAATGTGCGTTTTTCTCAAAAATGAGTGCAAATTTACGCTAAAAAATTGAAACAAAACAAGTTTGTCCCACATTTTTTAACATTCTATTGTTGATAACCTTAGTTTTGATTTCAGGCTGCAAAATTAACATTTAATTTTACATTTGCCGTACTAAAATCTTCTCTCCCTAATTCGGCGTATAATGCTGTAAAACAAAATATTATGATTAACGATAGCGAAAATATCTCCTACATCATAAATATACTGGGTGAAAACGAGTCCGACCAGGTAAGCCCGGTTACGCCCCCGATTTACCAAACCAGCAATTTCTATTTTAAAACGGTGGAGCAGTTCAGGCAGGCCATTTCGGATGAAAAAGAGAACCTTATTTATTCGCGTGGCAACAACCCCACCATTAACCTGCTCTGTCGCAAATTGGCAGCGCTCGAAGGGGCCGACGAAGCCCTGGCCTTTGGAAGCGGAATGGCAGCAATTTCGTCGGCAATACTGGCAAATGTAAAAACCGGCGATCACCTGGTTTGTGTGCGCAATCCCTACTCCTGGACAAATACCTTATTGAATACCAACATCCTGCCTAAGTTTGGCGTGCAGGTCACCATGGCCGATGGACGGAATACCGAAGAAATTATCA
>CAYNVK010000316.1:1171-4802 GCA_964400395.1 uncultured Lentimicrobiaceae bacterium
TGATGCAAAAAATATTTGCTAACGAGTTCCTGACCCTGGGTGGAATCATTTCGCCCTTTAATGCATGGCTTATTTTGAGGGGATTGCGTACACTGCCAGTGCGAATGGAACATGTGAGCCGGGTAACGCAGCAAGTGTTAACGTACCTGAAATCCCAGCCCAAAATCAAACATATTTACTATCCGATGCTTGCTGAAAATGATCAGTATGCGCTTGCTGCTTCGCAAATGGCTAAAGGTACCGGGCTGTTTACCATCGAAGCCGATGCAACGCCGGAAGCTATCGAAGCTTTTTGCAACAGTCTTACCTACTGGCGGATGGCCGTTTCGTGGGGAGGTTTTGAGTCGCTGGTAATCCCGTCTTGTACTTTCGTAAGGCCGGGGCTCTACAGCACTTTGCCGCCCACTTTGATCCGGTTTTCGGTAGGCCTCGAGGATGCTGAAACCCTGATCAGTGATATAGACCGTAACATTCACCTGCTGTGAAAATAAAAAAAAAGCCCTCGAAATTCACGCAGGGCCTTTATCTTGAAATTCTATTTCTTAGCTTACCGGTTTGGCTTTGGGTGGTTCTTCGCTCGTTTCGCTGGCCTCTGTTACCGGCACTTCTGATTTTTCTTCTGTTTGTTCAGTCAACGGTTCAGCATTAACTTCGTCAACTGGTTCTGCAGCCGGAACGTCGGTAGGCTCAGCCGCCGAACGGATTTTCTCTTCCAGCTTGTCAACCAGGCCGGCAGCTTTTTCATCCAGTTTTTCGATGGTATCTTCGGCTTTTTCTTTCAGGTTTTCTCCAAAATCTTTGGCCTTTTCAGTAACTTCTTTGGCTGCTGTTTTAACATTATCAGCCACTTCCTCAATTTTTTCAACCACATCCCTGGTGTATTCTTTGGCTGTTTCAACGCCCTGGGCGGCTTTATCTTTCAGCTCGCCGGCCCTGGCTGCCGAGGCATCCTGTATTTCTGCAGCTTTGGCTGCCGTGGTATCCTTTATTGCCTCTGCCTTGGCAGTAGCAACATCTTTTGATGTGCTGAACAATTTTTTTAGCGAGTCGAATAACTTCATAGGATTGTTTTTAAATGATTAATATAAGCGAAATTACAAAAATCCGGGGAGTATAACAAATACCCGACTTTTGCTACATCTCATTATGTTTAAAGTTATTTGAGAATATCAGGACGCCGTTGGCGGGTGCGTTCAACGGCTTTTTCATATTGCCATTTTTTTATTTCCTTTTCATTACCCGACAGCAATACATCCGGAACCTGCCAGCCATTATAATCAGCAGGCCTGGTATAAACAGGGGGCGATAACAGGTTGTCCTGGAACGAATCAGACAAAGCCGAGGTTTCATCGTTCAATACCCCTGGAATCAATCGCAACACAGCATCCACAACAACTGCGGCTGCCAGTTCGCCACCGGTAAGCACATAACTGCCTATGGATATTTCGCTCGTAAAATAGTGTTCGCGCAAGCGCTCATCAATTCCTTTATAATGGCCACACATTAAAATGATATTGCCTTTCATCGAAAGTTGGTTCGCTAGAGGCTGATCGAACAACGTGCCATCAGGAGTCATAAAAATAATTTCATCGTAGTTGCGTTCCGATTTTAACCGATCAATACAATCAGCAATAGGTTGTATCATCATTACCATACCGGCATCACCCCCAAAGGGATAATCGTCAACTTTCCGGTGCTTGTTGCCTGAGTAGTCGCGCAGGTTGTGAATATGAATTTCGGCAAGACCTTTCGACTGCGCCCTTTTAAGTATCGAATGCTTAAAGGGGCCATCAAACATTTCGGGGAAAATGGTAATAATGTCAAAGCGCATGTTAACAAATGAATTTGATTGCAAAATTACATTTTTTAAACCAGCCTCAGTCCTTTTTGTCAGCTGCCTATCAATGATTCTGACCGGGAAGCTTCACAAATATTAATCTTTCGATGATAAAGTAGGTTTTTGTATTAATTTTGAGGATTCCGGCTTTCAGTTAACACCTGAAAAACTATTCGACTCAGTAATTTGTTTTAAGCAAAAAGATACATATATGAAATATACCTTCCTGCTCCTTCTGATGTTATCACTGATCATACATGTGAATGCCCAACAACCAGTTTCCGGGATTTATGCGGTGTATTTTACTGATAAAGGTAATGGGAATAGTTCGGTGATAAATCCGGAAGCATATCTCAGTCCCAGGGCCATCGAACGCCGATTGAAACAACATCTTACTTTCGACCAGTCTGATATTCCAGTAAATGCTGCGTATGTTAATTCGGTGAGCGAAAAAGGTGCAAAAATAATCTGCCGTTCGCGTTGGTTTAACTTCATTGTAATAAGTGCCGGCGCTGACATCGTCACACAAATTGAAGCGCTTCCATGTGTTTCGAAACTGCAACTCATAAAAGCCCAAACGAAACAGCTTAGTGGTGCAAGTACAGAAAAGACTTATTTCTTGAATGAATCTGTCAGTCCATTGGCGTGGAAGAATGCTGAACAAAACACTTCGGATTTATATAATTACGGTGCTGCCTTAAATCAAATAAACCAGATTAAAGGTCAGGGGTTACACAATTCAGGTTTCGCAGGGCAGGGCATGACAATTGCCGTTATTGATGCCGGTTTTAATTCCGTTGATATTATGTCATGCTTTGATCAGCTCAGGGCTGGGAACCAGATACTGGGCACCCGTGATTTTGCTGTACCCGGGAATAATGTATATGCCACCTCAATGAACTCTCATGGCACCAAAGTGTTATCGTGCATGGCGGCAAATGTTAGCGGACAGATGGTGGGCACTGCTCCCGGGGCTGATTACTGGCTGCTTCGCTCCGAAGTAGCCGAAAGCGAATCGGTAATTGAAGAATATTACTGGCTGAGTGCTGCCGAATTTGCGGATAGTGTGGGTGCTGACCTTATCAATTCATCGCTGGGATACACCACTTTCGACGATGCAGGCACAAACCACACTTATGCCAATATGGATGGAAATACAACGGTTATTACCCGCGCGGCTGATAAAGCAGCGGCAAAAGGAATACTGGTTGTTAACAGCGCCGGCAATTCAGGAGGAGCCGGCTGGTGGTATATCGGGGCACCCGCCGATGCCGACAGCGTTTTTACAATTGGTGCAGTAGATGCTTCAGGAAAAAGGGCTTCGTTCAGTTCTGTAGGTCCAACCTACGATCGTCGCATAAAACCTACCGTTGCTGCGCAGGGTCAATCTGCCGCTGTATATGGTCCTTCGGGGCTCGCAGCCGCTAATGGCACTTCTTTTTCATCGCCCATCATTTGTGGTATGACGGCTTGCTTGTGGCAGGCCTGGCCCAATCTTACAAATATGCAGATTATTGACGTGATAAAAGCAACTGCCAGCCAGGCAAGCAGTCCTGATTCGCTGTTAGGCTGGGGAATACCAGACTACAGCCAGGCCGTTTTGCTGCCGACAAAAATTCATACCGAGAAATCAGAAGCATTCACAGTATATCCAAATCCTGTTACGGATCATTTAACCATTGTATTGCCAGCCCAGGTATCCGCGAAATTTGAGGTGGCCATCTGCGATCTGCAAGGCAGAAAGGTTAAAACTTACCAGGGTGAAGCTAATGGTCAAAAAGTCATCCAGCTGAA
>CAYNVK010000317.1:0-4802 GCA_964400395.1 uncultured Lentimicrobiaceae bacterium
AATGGTTTTGGTAGCTCCGCTCACCGATCCCGCCTCAAAAGTCAGCATTCCCGAAATACTTGCATAATCGGCAGGATCAAGGGCTGTTCCGTTGGCTGTGACATAATTCACGGTTAGCGCATCCTGTATGGTTCCGGTTAGGGTTACCGTAAAGTTGGCTGTGCCGGCACTTTCGTTGATGGTTACATCGTTTATTGCCACGCTCACCGATCCGCTGTCGAGAATGGTTGATATGGACGAAGCATTGCCAATTCCGGCATTTACGCCATTGGTATTCACCAACGAAATGGATGCCGAGAATGTTTCGGTGGGCTCCGATACCAGGTCGCCTAAAATTTCGACCGGAATATTGAATGAGGTTGTTCCGGCAGGAATGGTGTAGCTAACAGCGGATTGCGCTGTATAGTCCGATCCTGCCATAGCTGAACCATTGGCTGTTGAGAAAGAGATAACAATATCTTTCTCTGCCGGGGTGCTCAGCGTAATTACATAATTCTTAATCTGTGCCCCATTTATTTCGGTTACAGTAAATCCTTCCAGGGATAGGGTAACTGCATCGTCGTCGAGAATTGTTCCCAACCCTGTGTTGTTACTGATGGTAGCAATGCCGGTACTTATGATATTGCTGAGCACAACGGAGAAATTTTCGGTGGGTTCGCCAAGCAGGTCGCTGATAATGGGCACCGAAATGGTTTTTGTTGCACCGTTCAACGATCCGGCTGCGAATGTAAGTGTGCCCGCCGAAGCTGTATAATCCGAAGGCTGAACAGCAGTTCCGTTCTGTGATGCGTAATCAACGGTAAGTGCGTCCTGCAGGCTTCCGGTAAGGGTGACTGTAAAGGTAGCCATACCGGCGCTTTCGTTAACCGAAACATTATTAATAGCGATACTGACCGCATCATTATCGTTAATAACCGAAGTAGCCGAAGCAGTTGCTATGCTAACATTCTGGCCATTGGCATTGGCGATGGAAATGATGCCTTTAAAAGTTTCGGAAGGTTCTGAAACCTGGTCACCCAGCACTTCAACCGGAATGGTAAAAGATGTCGATCCGGCAGGGATGGTATAAGCTACCACCGACTGGCCTGTGAAATCGGATGACGCAGTGGCTGTGAGGTTTGCAGTGCTGAAGGTAATTTCGATATCCTTTTCGGCAGCAGCGCCCAGGGTAACTACAAAATTTTGAGTTTGCGAACCATTGGTTTCCGTTACCGTGAAGCCGCTTAAGTTGAGCACCACATCATCATTGTCGTTAATAATGCCGTTGCCAGTAGCTTTAATTACTGTAGCATTCCCTGAATTTAGCAGGTTGCTGAGGATAACCGAATAATTTTCGGCGGGTTCCCCAACCAAATCGTTAATTATGGGTATGCTTATGGTTTGTGTAGTTCCATTCGCTGATCCGGCATTGAACGTAAGCATTCCTGAAGCAGCAGTGTAATCACCGGGCTGAGTGGCGGTTCCGTTGGCGGTAGCATAATTTACCGTTAGCGCATCCTGCACGGCACCGGTTAAAGTAACCGTGAAGACTGCTGTGCCTGCATTTTCGTTTACAGTTACATCGTTAATGGCAATGCTTACAGCGTCGTTATCGCTGATGGTTGCAGTAGCCGTTGGAGTGGTTAGGCTCACATTCTGACCATTGGTATTGCTTACCACTATTGAGCCTGTAAAGGTCTCGGCTGGTTCGGCTATCACATCGCCCAATACCGTTACCGGGATATTGAAACTTGTTGCCCCGGCCGGAATGGTATAACTTACCGCCGACTGCTGCGTGAAGTCGTTCCCTGCAACAGCACTGCCGTTTGCCGTACCGAAAGTAATGGTGATGTCCTTTTCGGCAGCGGTATTAAGCGCTACAACAAAATTCTGCACCTGTATACCATTGGTTTCGGTAACTGTGAACCCGCTCAACGCAAGCGTAACTGCATCATCGTCGGTTATGGTTCCCAGGCCGGAAGCATCGCTGAGGGTTGTGTTTCCTGTGCTAACAAGTCCGCTGAGGGTTACCGTGTAGTTTTCGGTGGGTTCGCCAACCAGGTCGTTTACGATAGGAACAGTGATGGTTTTCACCGAACCGCTGGCCGATCCGGCTGCAAATACAACTGATCCCGAAGCAGCAGTGTAGTCGGCAGGTTGAACAGCAGTACCGTTAACGGTTGTATAATTAACGGTTACAGCATCCTGAATGGCGCCGGTGAGTGTTACGGTAAAGGTGGCGTTGCCGGCATTTTCGTTTACAGCAACATCATTAATGGCAATGCTTGCGGAATCGTTATCGAGAATGGTAGATGTAGCCGAGGCAGTGGTTAAGCTCACATTCTGGCCATTAACATTGGTTAAAATTATTGATCCGGCAAAGGTTTCGGTGGGTTCAGCCATGAGGTCGCCCAACACTTCAACAGGTATGTTATAAGTAGTTGTTCCGGCTGGTATGGTATAGCTTTGCGAAGCCTGACCCGTAAAATCGGATGCTGCTAATGCCGTATTGTTAGTAGTTGTGAAATTGAGAATGATATCATGCTGCGCCGCATTCGAAAGCGTTACAACAAAATTTCCCGATTGTATAGCATTGGTTTCGGTAATCGCAAAACCGCTTAACGAGAGGGTGATTGCATCATCATCAGTTATGGTTCCCAGTCCGGTTGAAACGCCGATGGAAACATTACCTGTTCCTGAAATATTTGTCAGCTGTACGGTATAGTTTTCGGTGGGTTCACCAACAAGATCGTTAATAATAGGAACGGTAATTGTTTTGGTCGCACCATTTGCCGACCCGGCAGGGAAAGTAATTGTTCCGGCAGCAGCGGTATAATCGCCCGGCTGAACAGCGGTTCCATTGGCAGTGGCAAAATCAACGCCCAAACTACCCTGTATATTTCCCGTAAGGGTTACCGTAAAGGTAGCTGTACCGGCACTTTCGTTCACCGTTATGTCATTAATAGCCACTGTTGCGGCATCATTGTCGGTAATGGCCGATGTTGCAGTTGCCACAGAAATATTGATATTCTGCCCGTTGGCATTACTGATTGAAACATTGCCTGTAAAGTTTTCTACCGGCTCAGTTACCAGGTCGCCAAGTATGATAACAGGAATATTCAGCGTTGTCGATCCGGCCGGAATGGTATAGCTTACCGCAGTTTGAGCCGTAAAATCCGACCCGCCGGCAGCTGTGCCATTAGCCGTTGAGAAAACAATAACAATATCCTTTTCGGCCGGGGTGTTCAATGTTACTACAAAATTCCCGGTTTGCGAACCATTGGTCTCGGTAACCATGAAGCCACTGAGTGCGAGCGTTAACGCATCATCATCCGTAATGGTACCCAGGCCGGAAGCATCGCTGAGGGTTGTGTTTCCTGTGCTAACAAGTCCGCTGAGGGTTACCGTATAGTTTTCGGTGGGTTCGCCTACCATGTCGTTTATGATAGGGACAGTGATGGTTTTCACCGAACCGCTTGCCGATCCGGCTGCAAATGTAACTGATCCTGAAGCAGAGGTGTAGTCGGCAGGCTGAACTGCAGTGCCGTTAACGGTTGTATAATTAACGGTTGCAGCATCCTGTATGGCACCGGTAAGCGTTACCGTAAAGGTAGCGTTGCCTGCACTTTCGTTTACGGTAACATCATTAATAGCAATGCTTGCCGCATCGTTATCGAGAATGGTTGCCGTTGCCGAAGCAGTGGTTATGCTCACATCCTGACCGTTGGCATTGGCTAAAGCTATTGAGCCGGTAAAGGTTTCGGTGGGCTCAGCCCGAAGGTCGCCGAGTACGCTTACCGGGATATTCAGTGTTGTGGCACCTGCAGGAATGGTATAACTAACGGCATTCTGAGCCGTGTAATCCGATCCGGATAAGGCAGTGGCATTGGCTGTGGTGAAATTTACAACGATGTTATTCTGGGCTGCGTTTGATAGTGTTACAACGAAATTTTGCGTTTGAGTACCATTGGTCTCAGTAACCGAAAAACCACTTAAAGCTAATGTTACCGCATCGTTGTCCGTTATAGTGCCAAGACCTGTGGCATCGCTTAAGGCAACACCACTTGTACTTGTTACACTGCTGAGGAGCACCGTGAAATTTTCAGTTGGCTCACCAATAAGGTCGTTAATAATTGGAACAGTAATCGTTGTGGTAGTTCCGCCCGGCGATCCGGCAGCAAAGGTGAGTGTGCCCGAAACGGAGGTGTAATCAGCAGGTTGAACGGCAGTGCCATTGTTGGTGGCATAATTTACCGTAACATTATCCTGTATTCCGCCCGTGAGGGTAACTGTAAAGGTAGCTGTTCCGGCATTTTCATTCACCGCAACATCATTAATGGCAAGGCTTGCCACATCATCATCATTGATGGTCGAAACAGCAGTGCCTGTTGAAACTGAAACATCCTGGCCATTGGCATTGCTGATAACAATTGTTCCGCTAAAGTTTTCGGCTGGTTCCGAAAGCAGGTCGCCCTGAACACCCACAGGTATATTGAGTGTGGTAGTTCCGGCAGGAATGGTGTAGCTTACGCCGGATTGCGCAATATAATCCGATCCCGCGAGGGCTGTGCCATTCGATGTATTAAATGTAATAATGATATCCTTTTCGGCAGCAGTGCTGAGCGTTACCACAAAATTCTGTGTTTGTACGGCATTGGTTTCGGTAACCGTGAAACCACTGAGCGAAAGGCTCACGGCATCATCATCAAGTATAGTACCCAGGCCGGTTGCATCGCTGATTGTGGCATAAACTGCGGCCGAAAGATTTACATTGTAGGTTTCGGCAGGTTCAGCAATAAGATCGTTTAGTACCGGGATGGTAA
>CAYNVK010000318.1:0-4780 GCA_964400395.1 uncultured Lentimicrobiaceae bacterium
TTTTTTGATTGTGAAGTAATACTTATTCCCGGGGTGCAATACCCGAATTGGTTTTGAAACCGATTTTTTTGCGTTGATCTTGTTCAGTTTTACTTTTGTCCTTGTTCAACAGATAATTCAAGGCTTCGTAAACATCTTTAAACTGTTTGTTGTATCTGTTTTCAAGTTCTTTAAGCTTTGTTGTCAGGTCGGAGTGTGTAAGTGCATATTGTCGCAGATAAACAAAAGCCCTGACAATCTGTATGTTTACTTCAATGGCTTTGGCACTGTTCAGTACACTTGCAAGCATGGCTACACCTTGTTCGGTAAAAGCGAAAGGCATGTATCGGGTTCCTCCCCGGTTTGAGGACGCAAATTGCGTCCTCAAACTTTCAAGTTCATTTTTATCCAGTTCAAACATAAAATCGGGAGGGAATCTGTTGATATTTCGCCTAACGGCTTCTTTCAGTCGCTTGGTTTCAGTTTCGTAAAGTTCGGCGAGGTCTGAATCAAGCATCACTTTATAGCCTCTGAGTTCGAAAATTTTTGATTGAATCTGAAGTAAGTGCATCGTGAATGAGTTTTGGCACATCCTGAAGACAGGGATTGTTGCCTATTTTTTTACTTCATTGTTTGTACCTACAAAAAGCATTTCGCTGGCAACAATTTCGGCGCTGGTGTGCCTGGTGCCATATTTATCTTCCCAGGTGTGGTAAGTAAGGCGGCCATCAATTGCAATTTCCTTGCCTTTTTTCAGGTATTTCTCGCAAATACCGGCCAGGTTGCCCCACACAACAATATTGTGCCATTGGGTTAGTTCCTGTTTGCTTCCGTCTTTGGCGGTGAAGCTATCGCTGGTGGCCAGCGAAAATTTTGCGAATTTGTTTCCTTTGTCCAGGGTTTTTACTTCCGGATCCTGGCCCAGGCGGCCAATCAGTTTCACATTGTTGCGAAGTGCGTTCATGGTGTTTTGTTTTTTAATGATTAATAAAAAGGGATTTCAAAAAAACTTCATTTTGCCATTTCGGGGTTGTTCCCGATTTGATGAAGCAAAGGTATAGTGACTTTAAAAGGTGATTCGGTTAATAAATATTTGTATTCGGATAAAAATATTTACAAGCGTTTGTTGTCGTTTGTAAATGGGATTATATTATCTTTACGATGTTCTAATTGCCTTATAAACATTTTGTTAAATCAATATCTGATTTTTTTTGACCTATGGAAAAATTTTGTCTCGATTGCGGAGAACCCATCACTGGAAGGATGGATAAAAAATTCTGTTCGGATATGTGCCGGAACAATTACAACAACCGGTTGAACAGCGAGGTGACCAACTATGTGCGGAATATTAATAACATACTGCGAAAAAACAGGAGGATACTTGCTGAACTCACCCCTGCCGAGGGGAAAATAACCCTGCACAAAGAGAAATTAATAAATAAAGGTTTTAACCTTAACTATTTTACCCATTTGTATACCACGCAAAAAGGCAGTGCATACCGTTTCGTTTACGAATACGGATACCTGCCTTTGGATAATGATTTTTATATGCTGGTAATCAGGGAGCAAAAAAGTTAACAATTACTTTTTTAGTTCCGATGGAATTATACTGAAGTGCCTGTGTATTAATGTACAACTACCATTTTGCTGGTAACAGTCCCGTTTTCGGTTAACAGTTTTATATAATAAACACCAGCCGGCAGCATCTTTGTATTCAGTTCAAGATCGTAAGCCCCCGGATTCTGTTTTTTATTAACCAGTTTGCGGACTGATTTCCCGGTTGCGTTTATAACTTCAACGGATACCATTACCAGCCCGGTTTTAGAGGAGGGGATGCAATAAGTAATCCTGCCGGAATTGTCGGCGGGGTTGGGTGTAATTGTCAACTTTGCCTGGTTTGGCCGGAGGTCGGCAATACCAGTTTTTACTGACGAGAAACTCCTTGTATCCGACCATGGACCGGTTTCTCCGTTCAGCGATGCTCTCACCCGCCAGAAATAGGTCACGTTTTCTTCAATCAAACCTTCGGGTAACTGAACATGTGGTTGAGAAGTTTTCGACTGGTACAGTGTTTGGGCAAAGCCAGGCTCAGCAGACAGTTCGAAAGTATACTCAGGATCAGGATTTATATTACTCCATTCCATTAAAGGTGTTAAACCCGAAACAACCGAAATGTCTTCTGGTTTCAGTAATTGAGGGGCTGTTGTTTCGGATAAATATAAATTCTCAATTTCCTGATCCGTGAGTGCAGAAGAAAAAATCCTTAAATCATCAATTTTACCATCAAAGTTGTTGGAGCCCGTCATAAACCTGCCTATTTTCCAGTTGCTGCCAAGGATGGTGTTGGGCTCTGAAGAAAGGTTGCCGGTATTGTTAAGTTTACCATCAACATACACTTTTGCAACATGCTCAGAACCGCCTTCATACACGCCAGCTACAAAATGCCATGTGGCATCAACAATCGGGGTGCTGCCTGCAACAACACCAAAATCATAACCATTGCCAACCCTGATGACATCCGTAGTGTATAAATGGAAATTTGTGGGAGCTGCCTGGTCGGTGCCATAATGAAATATGTTATTTCCCCAGGGATGGAAAGAATATTCTTTGATCCAGGCTGAAATAGTGCGGGGCGAATTGCCAGCAGGTAAATTGTTGCCTGGATTCGTGCCTTGTATGTAACTATCGGTTCCCTCGAAAAGAAATGCTTTATCAGTTATTCCAAACCTGTCATTAGCCAAAACTGAATTATGGACAGTCCCGTGGTTCTGGTTACCTGAAGCATCGTCGGCATTGCCATTGAATGGGAAAAATGCCACCAGCCCAACCTGAGTTGAATAAAATTCAGAGAGAATTTCGGGTGCAGTAAGAGGCCGGTTGAATATCTTCACTTCGTCAACAGCACCAGGCATATTCCCGCTCGGACAACTTCCTGATGACTCACTGATAGTTATATTTGCTGCATTGAAATTGGAATATATGGCAACCCCGCTGGCTTTTAATTTTCCGTCAATATACAGCATCCCGGTTTTATTCACTGAATCGTAAACGGCACTTACCATATACCATTTATTCTCCTCGAAGGTTTCATTGGTTTTTATGATTTGCCATCCGCCATTTGATATCCAAAGGGTAAACTGCCCATCCTCAATTCCAAGCAGAAATCCATTAGGCGTCCAACAGTAGTGTTTTCCTACAATTCCGCAATTTACATTCTTATATTTAACCCAGGCATTTAAGGTAAAACCGCCCTGTAAAATTAAGTTTGTGGAATTGGCTAAAACGATCTGATCGTGTAAATTTGGGAAGGTATATGCACTGTTTTGATTATTATTCCGATCTTCGGTTAATATACCGCCGTAAACAGTTCCATCGTACCCATTACCACTTTCATCCATGGCGTTACCGTTAAATGGTAAAAATACAAGCAGATCGTTTGCACTTTTATCGTACATACTCTTTATTTCCGCTTCTGTAAGTGCCTGGTTAAATACTTTTATTTCATCCACCTTCCCGTTAAATCCTCCGTTGCATCCATTGTATCCACCCAGTGCCCAATTGGCTGAGTTAAAGGTATTGTAAATGAACGGAGCAGAATTTTTCAGTGCTCCATCCACATAAATATACTGAGTGGTTCCATCATACACGGCAACAACCTGATGCCAGCTATTATCTGTATAGTCATCAGAAGTACCCAATACATTGTAACCGCCTGAGCCGGCCAACCAGAAAGTTAGTTTGCCATTGTACAACATCAATATATAGCCACTTTGCTCGCCGCAAATATGTTTCGAAAAAATGGGGTAATTATACCCAGCGGTAGCAAGGCCCGAAAACTTCACCCAGGCGCTCAGGGAGAATCCTCCGGAAGAGAAATTAAGATCAGAAGTGCCACTAACCTGTATTTTATCCGATGAAAAACCATTGTAAACAAAATTATAAGCTTTGCCTGCCTGATTAAATCTATCTGAAGATAGAGTTGCCCCGGAAACAATTCCATTAAGACCGTTCCCGCTTTCATCATTGGCATTGCCATTAAAAGGATAATAGGCAACTAATCCGTTTGCCTCGTTGACATAAAGATTCTTCACTTCTGAATCAGTCATTGCCTTGTTATAAAAGCGGAAGTCATCCATTTTTCCTTTAAAATTTCCCGCTGTTGGTTCATTATACACATTAACCCCATCGGTAAATAATATTGCTCCTAAAATGGCTGATTTACCGGCTACAACAGTAGGCGTGCCAAAGGTATTGGCGGTCTGCAGGAGATCTCCGTTAATAAAAATCTTTTGTGTTGCCCCACTAATTGTCATCGTTAAATAATACCACTTATTTACCGGATCTTCCGAATAAGGTGCAGATATAAAATTTGAGGCGCAGTGGGACAAAACAGTGTATGAATTTGGGAAATCACCTTTGTTAATGATCATCAGCACTGAATTATGGCAAGCATCACCACCGTATGATAAGGGTGTAGGGTGATTTTCTATTTTATCAGCATTAAACCAAAATGAAATTGTTCTGTCTGTTGTTGGAAATTTATCAGCCGGAATCCGAATGTAAGAGTCCGCATTTCCATCAAAGTAATATGCGTTATCAGGGTTGCCAAAACGATCACTCGTTAAAGTAACACCGGTTCCGATGTAAGTTGGATCGCTTCCATTTCCGCTTTCATCATTGGCATTGCCGTTAAATGGATACCAGGCTACCATGCCATTTGATGGATCGAGCACTTGCCTGGGCGAATGATTCTGACTTAATGCCGTTAATGTGGCAATGATCAATATAAAGAGCAGATGAA
>CAYNVK010000319.1:0-4777 GCA_964400395.1 uncultured Lentimicrobiaceae bacterium
TCAGCCTCTACCAGGTTGGCATCAACCCGACGGTTTGAATAAAACGCGGTGAGGTCGAATTTGCCAAGGCCTACTGTGGCAGCAGCACCTCTTAAAAAAGCATATTCGTTCGACGAGGCATGGGGCCTGAGGGCAGGCGCCCTTTTTCGCATCACTACCGAACCGGCGGCTTTGCCCACCGAAAACCCCGACCACATGGTTAGTCCCTGCCCGAATTGTACATGGTAATCGCCAATGGCAAGTTGCTTAACCACACCCATGTTTTTGATAAAAAGATGTGCCGAATAAAAGTCGAAACCCTTGCGCAGGGTGTCTGATTTAGGTAAAAATGGTTCGCCGGGATCTTTCTCGGCTACAAACCCGAGCTTCAGGTAGTCTTTATACGCGTATTGTACCCGCACAAACTGGCTGTTTGCATTACCCAGGTAATAATCGTTGGGCTTGGCTATCCGCACCGAATCCGGTACATCGTCGTATCCTTTCTGCTGCTGTAAAACACGCTGGTAACGAAGCATCACATCAGTGCCTCCATATTTCAGGGCACGGCCTAATGAAAATTTCTCAGGCACATAGGGCGACAACGAAATAAACGGAAGTATCTGCGAAACCAGTTTTTCGTTAAAACCATCAATCACCTGTAACTCGTAAATGGAGGCCAGCTGCCCGTACTGCCGGGTATATTCAAGCAGGTTGGCGATTTGCAGGTCATTGAGGAAAAACAGACGGCGCAACTCATTTTCATCGCCCGAATTCAGGTTCACCGGCCGCTGCCGCAGCAGGTTTATTTCTTCTGTCCAGTCGCTGTAGTCCATTTCTACATCCGAACGCTCTGCCAGGTCCTCAATCTGCTGTTCAATCTGTTCAGCACCTGTGTACCGGGTGGTATCCGGCTCCTGGGCCATCATATCGCCCAGGCAGGTGAAAAACATTACAACTGAAAGAATTACCGGCAGTTTAAACATGAATATTCGGTGTTTTTAAGGTCTTTAAACGGTATTGATTTGTAGCGTATTTTTAGAATGTAACAATTATCAGGTTGCTTTTTCGGTTACAAATCAAAAGGCATACTGCATCGAAACCTGTGGCGAATAACCCAGTTGCGAGTGCACGGATGATGACATATCGAGTGTAAATTTTTTCATTTCGAGGCCAAAACCAAAGGTATACCTGGCAGGGTTTGTACTCAGGCCAATGCGGGCAAAAGCTACCTTTCCCAGTTTGCATTCAAGGCCTGAGCGGAACTCCATCGGGAATTCGCTGTTTTTACAGGCCTCGGCGGTAAGCAGCAGGCGATCGGAGAAGGTAAACCCGAAACCGGCATTCATGGTGGTGGGTATGCTTTCGTTATTATAATCCGAAAGCTTTACATGCATCGGGTTAAAGGTATGTGCGCCAAATGTGAGCTGATCCGTAATCAGTACCATGATGCCGGCATCAAAGGTAAAGTTGCTTCTGCTACCATACTCATCACCCAGGGTGGTGCCTATATAATCCAGTTGTACACCTGCCGAAAAACGTTTCCCCAGTTTAAGGGCGTATGCCAGGCCTGCTTTGGTAGTGCTGAAGTTGGCATCGCCCGTGTATCCTACGGTTGCCCCAAATACACCCGATTTTGTTTTGAGTAAAAATGCCCCGGTTTGGGTGCCGGCTTCTTTTACCAGGTAACGGTTTTCGAAATAGGCCCCGACAGCTGTTTTATCATAAAATGCCATCCCTGCCTGGTTGTTGTTTACGCTCCAGAAATCGATTACTGCCGCCGACGAAAATCCCATGCCTGCCGAACGGGCACCCTGGGTGTTCCACTCCGACTGGGCCATGCCTGGTATCAATAATCCGAATATGATAAACAGGGTAATAATTATCCTCATCCTGTGCTAATTTTCGACTAATTTATAAAAAATTGTAATTGATTCAATTACTTGTAAAAAATGAGCTTTCAGCGGTGGTTGGCGTGGACACATTAAAAAAGGATGATGAAACATTTATCTGCAATTAGTGTTAAATTTGCCGGATAGCATTACCCTGACTTTGATAAGCCGGAATCTAAAAAGGAATTAAAAACACTTAACATTAAATTAAGAATTAAAAAGTAATGGAGTTTCCGATCCTTTTACATTTTAAGTTTTGTGTTCAGTGTTTTAAATTCTATTTGGGGCGAAATAAAATCACATTAACCGGGTGCAATTAGTTGGTAATGATTTTTTTTTGCAAAAGCTGAAACCCAAAAGAATGAAAAACACATAATATTAAATTAAGAATTTAAAAGTGTGAGGGCTTGTGCTCCTTTTACATTTTAAATTTTTTGTTCTGTGTTTTAAATTCAATTTTGGAAGGAATAATTTCTCATTTAGAAGAATTAAATACTTAAAATTTATAGAAATGGATGCAACCCTGGTGCTTGATTTTTTGAACCAATTAAAAACCAACAATAACCGCGAGTGGTTTCAGGAAAATAAAAAATGGTACGAAGCCGCTAAAAAAGAGATAGAAACCTTTGTTACCGCGATGATCACTTCCATTTCGGCCATTGATCCAGCCCTGCAAACCCCGGCCATGAAGGATTGTATGTTCCGCATTTTCAGGGATGTACGTTTTGGTGCCGATAAATCGCCCTATAAAACCAATTTCGGGGCATTTATTGCCAGGGGTGGTCGCAAAAGTAATTTCCCGGGTTATTATTTTCATTTCGAGCCGGGGCAATGCATGCTTGCTGCCGGGGTGTACCAGCCACAGCCTGATACCTTGAAACTGCTTCGCGATGAAGTATATTTTCATGCCCCCGAACTCAAAGAAATCTTGGCAAAGCCATCGTTTAAAAAGCATTTCGATTCGCTGGGCGATTTTGATAAAATGAAAAAAGCACCCAAGGATTACCCTGCTGATTTCCCCGATATCGACCTGCTGAAATACCGGTCCTATATTGTTTCGGCGAATATGGAGGACAAAGAAATTGTTTCGGGAAATTACGATACACTGGCACTCGGATTGGTGCGCGAACTCCAGCCTTTTATGGCATTTCTGAACAGGGCAATCAGCAATGGCTGATGTGGCATACAGCCTTCGGGATTAAGATCTTGCTTTTTTATTGCTGACCCTTGCTTATCGGGTTAACATGCAGTACTCCCCGCATTTGTATGAACTTTTAAAACCTATAAATGTTTTATTGGGGCTGATAATGAATTGCAGGGAGAATATCTTAAGGCATTTCATGCCGGAAAATGTTTTTCGGGCAACAACAGCCTCAGTTACTCTGCCATTCTGCGCTTGGTTTCCTGCTATCGACGCTGCAATTATTTGATTTTACAACATTCGATTCCGGCAATTTATGATGAAAGCAGATCAAAAAAAGTATTCTCAAGCTGATGTCAGTGATACATTCGCGGCAAACTCAGCAGCAGTTTTGCAGGCAGTTTCAAAAAATAAAGTACATAGCACTTATCCTCTGCAAAACCATGCCACCCAGCTTTTTGATGGTTGCCTGGTTGATTATTCAGGCAGGCATTTCGCCTGCGGGCATCAGCAGTGCGACGATAGTTATGCTTGTTTCAGCAGCCATCTTTCGGCTGACAGTGCCGAGTTGCATGCCCTACGCCCGTTTCCCGACGACCGCCTGATTTGGTGTAATGAGGCTATGCCCGACATAGCTCAGTTTTGGGGTAACATTTCGCCAGCCGGACTTTCTGCTTACAGGTTCTCTTTCAACCACCGCTATATCCGCAAGGACGGACAGGTTTCGCAGTTTCTGCACGAAGGCACATTGGATTTTTCCGAAGAGCCGCAACTTCCTTTGCTCAGGCTGAAAGTTTTTACCGAAATCGGCGATATTAAAACGGATAAAACTATGGTGCTCACCATCTCCGAATACTCCTCCGAAATGGGATACCAGAAGGTATTCTCAAAAATTTACGGTGAAACCGGTCACGGGCAGCTTTCGAAAAGGGAAATGGAAATTATAAAACTATGTTTCCAGGGGCTGAGCAGCAAAATGATTGCCGACAGGCTGAATCTGAGTATTCATACCGTGAAAAACCATAAGCGCAACAGCATGGAAAAAACCCTTACCCATAACCTGGCCGAGCTTATAAACCTCTGCATCCGAAGCAGGTGGATGTAGCGTTTGCTGATATTTTACTTCTGATTTGACCAGGCTCTGCAATATTGAAACGGATCTTATTTACTTGTTCGCGAAAGCCGGTTGCTAATAACCTGCAGCCTGGCCATCCTTCCTCGATTCGGATGCGCCGAAATACACCTTCCGCCTGGCATCGTACATGATGGCCTGGTAGCCGCCATAATCGCCGAAAATAAAACCCACATTGTGGCCCATTTCCATTAATTCGCGGATCACCTGGTAGTCGAACCCGCTTTCGAGTTGAATTACGCCCTTTTCGGGATTTGCCTTGCCGGTAGGATCGCTGCCGCCGCTGTGGTTTATGCGGGGTGCATCGCCGGCTTCCTGCAGGTTCATCCGGAAATCAACCAGGTTCATGATAATCTGCACATGACCCATAGGTTGAAAATCACCACCCATCACCCCAAAGCTGACAAAAGGCTGCCCGTTTTTGGTGACAAAACATGGAATTATCGTGTGAAAAGGTCGCTTGCCCGGGGCATAAGCATTGGCATGATTGGGATCGAGGTTAAAAAGTTCGCCGCGGTCCTGCAGCATAAAGCCCAGGCCGGGCGGCACCATGCCCGAGCCCATTCCGCGGTAATTGCTTTGTATCAGCGAAACCATATTTCCTTCGCTGTCGGCTGTGGTTAGGTAAATAGTGCC